>JAADGR010000015.1 GCA_013152225.1 Calditrichota bacterium | reverse complement strand
TGGGCACAGGAGGCAGAAGAACGAATTGATGCTTACGAAAAAGGAAAAATAGCGTCCATTTCCGCAAAAAATGTTTTCGAAAAGATCGACAGGAAAATGCGGTAATGCCCATAGAATTTTTAGCTGTTGCAGAAGCAGAACTCAATGAAGCTATTGACTACTATAATAACCAAAGAGAAGGTCTGGGGTTTGAGTTTGCTGCTGAGGTCAAACGAACCTTGGAAAGGATATTGCAATTTCCTGAAGCTTGGACAAGACTTTCCGCAAGAACGCGACGCTGTCGTGCAAAAAAATTTCCTTATGGATTAGTTTATCAAATTCGCTCTGACAAAATACTGATAATAGCTGTCATGCATTCGCGTCGACATCCTGATTCATGGAAAAATCGAACGAATGAAAACGATTAATTTAAGCATAATTAATCACACGGCATCATTTCAGGAATCTTTATCATCTCGTGTCTATTTTCTTGGGATTTGAATGATCTTTTCAATAACCGAATTCATAATGTGTTTACTAACATGACCAATTTTGTAAAGTATTATTGACCTGTCGGCAGTATAATTCTTTCCATGCCTCATCCTCTTCCGGCTTTAACCAATCTTTGCTTAAAGATGATTCACTCATTGCTGTGATTTCCCTCGTCTCTGTTGATTTACGATATTTGAGGTATCGGATAAAATCCAAAACTTCATCCAAACTATTAGGCAAATCATGTATGTTCTAAATATCAAAAATAACCTGCGCACGCCATCCGCTTTTTGTTCTTTTTACGAATAACTTGTGATAGGTAACGGCTTTGATCTCCATTTGGATGTCGTGCTTTTGGCGGTTAATTTTTTCGCAGGCAATTAAAGCGGCGAGAGCGTCATTTGCGAAGGAAATTTCCAAAACATCACCAAGCAGCACTCCCTCTGTTTGAAAAATAAAATTCAATTCCGAAAGCCAGTTGACCAGGAGTTCTTCCGTATTATTGCCGCTAACCATGATGCTGAATTTTTCAATGCCGGCAGCTTTTCCCCGGGGACAAATGATTTGGAACATGGCCTGCGCTGCTGTAACGAACAGTTCTTCCAGGCTTGCGGCGCTGATTTGAATGCCCACATCCCCGGTGTGATCGAGATATTTTATTTTTCCTGCCACGTGCGTTTTCTCATAAAAGGTTACGCCGAAAATGGCCGCAGTCTGCCGGCGTTCGCCAATAACAGAGGCATCAAATCGACGGAACGCATGATGCCCAAGCTGCCTTGCGCGCATGAAACTTCATCGAAATGCATGACGTCATCATAACGGCAAAATTTGGAGTGCAGCAAAACAGGAACGGGGTGCCAGCTTGCTGCTGCCATTGCAGTGGGCGTCGAATGATCGGCTGTTACGGCGATGACATCGGGGCTTTTTTCCAAAAGCTCCGGAATATGTCGATCCACTTCCTCGATGACTTTAATTTTACGGTAATACTCACCCTGCAGACCATACATTTCCGTTTCCTGAATGGAAATAAAAAAGAAATCGTATTGATCATAAACATCGGCGAATTTGGAAAACAGAGTGCCCAATTCGGTATTCTCTTCAAAGACGTCCATGCCGAGAGATGCAAAAAGCGTTTTATCCGATTTTTGCTGAAAAATGCCGCAAGCCTTTAGTTTATATTTCTTGTCCAGAGGTGATGTTTTTGCATCGTAACCGAACCCCAAAAGCGCCCGGGTTGCAGCACGAGCGGAAGGTGTTATCCCCTGGGCAATGGGATACAAAAGTCCGGCGGCCGATCTGCGCATGAGCGCGTCGATGTTCGGGATATGCGCCTGCTGCAATTCCGTCAACATATTCGGCCCGGATTGAACGCCGCCGCCACCACTGATGACCAGCAGAACTATTTTCGTCGGGTTTTCCTGAACCAATTTTTCAATTGTCTCGGAATTCATAAACGTCGATGCTTCTTTTGATTTAGACCAAGGCGGCAGGGACACATCTCTTCTTGTTAGCTTTTTCCGGTCTTCCGCCTCCGGTTGTAATTATTTGAACGTAATCAACGAATCATCATAATCCGCAACTTTTTCATATCCCAACAAATTCAAAAGGGTTGCGGCAATGTTGCTTAATCCCGGATTGATAATATCCGTCATTTTATATTCGCCCTTATAATTCTCATCGACAATGATGAACGGCACGGGGTTCAGCGTATGCGCCGTTTTTGGCGTGCGCACACCGTTTTTCTCTGTCCACATTTCGTCGGAATTTCCGTGATCCGCAGTGACGACAGCAATGCCGTCCAGTTCTTTGACCACCTCGATCAACCGTCCGACCATTTCATCTACCGTTTCCATGGCAACAATGGCCGCGTCCATCACACCGGTATGTCCTACCATATCACCGTTTGGAAAGTTGATGCGCCCGAAACGATATTTCCCGGACTTTAACAATTCGATCGATTTATCTGTAATCTCCAGCGCCTTCATCTTTGGTTTTTTATCGAACTCGATTCTGTCGGACGGAATTTCAATATACTTTTCCACACTTTCATCAATGTATCCGGAACGGTTACCGTTCCAGAAATAAGTAACGTGGCCAAACTTTTGTGTTTCCGAAATCGCAAACTGGGTTACTTTTTCCGCACATAAATATTCGGAGACGGTGCGATCAATCTGCGGCGGCGAAACGATATAATTTTTGGGAATGTGCAGGTCGCCATCGTATTCCATCATTCCGGCATACAATACATCCGGCACCCGGCCGCGATCGAACGCATCAAAATCTTTTTCCTCAAACGCACGAGAAATCTCGATGGCCCGGTCGCCGCGAAAATTGAAATCCAGCACACTGTCGCCGTCCTCGATCTTCCCGACCGGCTCGTTGTTTTCGTCGACAATAACAAACTGTCCCATATATTGATCCGTCATTGTCGGGTCTTCATCATAAAAAGCCTGAACCGCTTCTGCTGCGGATTTGAATTTGCGGCCAATGCCGTGTACGTGGGCATCCCACCCGCGCTTAACGACATTCCAGTCCGCGTTGTAGCGGTCCATGGTCGTAACCATGCGACCGCCGCCGGAAGCAATTTTGTAATCAAAGCCTTTTTCACGGGAAATATTATCGAGCAATTCCTGGGTTGGATTAATATAATTAAGCGCAGATTTTTCTCCTACATCGCGGCCATCCAGCAACGGATGAACCCGCACTTTTTCAATGCCGTTTTCAGCACAGTTGTTGATCAGCGCGAACAGATGCTTGATGTGCGAGTGGACATTTCCATCTGAAAGCAGGCCAATAAAATGAATGGCGCCGCCCTGTTTGCCGCGCTCCAGCATCTTTAGCCAGACTTTGGATTTAAAAATAGCGCCGGTCTCAATCGAGGTATCCACCAGTTTTGCTCCCTGTGCAAACACGCGCCCCGCGCCCATGGCATTATGCCCGACTTCACTGTTGCCCATGTCGCCTTCACTTGGCAGACCGACCGCCGGACCGTGCGCTTTTAGTTTGGTAAACAACCGACTTTTCAAAAGTTCATCGAGTACCGGTGTTTTAGCCATATAAAAAGCATTGCCTTCATATTCTTTTCCCAGACCTACACCATCCATAATAATTAAGAGTAACGGGCCTTTTCTGCCGCTGAATTCTGCAAGTTTTTTCAATGCAAGCATTCTTTTTCCTGCCTCTCTTTTTTTGCGAATTTGTTCTATTTCATTGTCGACGTCAATATTTCAGTTCATTTCACTCGTCGACCTCCAGGTCGACGTTACGATTCTGCCGACTTTCCATACAGATAAATAACAATGTGCTCTATTTTAGCAACCCAAAATATACATAATAAATTCATTTTTTAAAAGTGAATATTGCGGGCCATCCGCATCTTTTCAATTTTATACCTCTCGACTGTGTTGGTCGGCCTCGGCAATTGCAGAATGATATCATTAGAATCCACAAGCGCAAGATGACGATAGTTGCGGGCAAGGTATAAAGATTGCAGATACTTTCCCTTGTACGAAAACAGGTCGATGGCATCACCGCCATGCGAACCGCGCGTTTTGATTAAATTCATCACGATATTATTTGATGCGATTTTAATGTCGTAAGAATACTGCTGCCGATTTACACTAATGATCTTTCCCTTTTGTCGATGAATGGTTGGCGGTGTTAATGCAATTGCCAGATCACGACCAAATCCGAGCACGGGTTTCCCATCCGGAGAATATTTGTAAATTTTGTATGGATATTCCAAAGAGTAATAAACCGAGTTGTCCGGCCCAATAGCGATTCTGCCACGGGCAAATATTTTCCAAAGCTCTTTCTCCTTTTCTTCTTGCGGCGAAAAGGCAAGGATTTCCAATCCTTTTGCGGTGAACTTGTGCAGGCGGAAAGAATCCGCGGGAGTTAAAACGTAAATAAAGCCCGCCTGGTCGACGGCGAGATCATAAATATCATAGTTTGTTTTAAATCGCCTGATTTCTTTACCCGGGTAGTCGAGGACAATAACAGTCTGGGTTTCATCGACAACATAAAACTGATTGTTGGTAAACGCTAAAACATGCGGATATTGAAAAGGCGATTCGCTGTCCTGGCGAAGATAAATGAAACGCTTGAAATTTCCCTGCGGCGTTATTTCAACAATCCGGCCATAAGAGTGGCCGAGGACAAATGCAGAACCATTCGAGTCCGCCGCCAGATCGATTGGTTTGTAAAAGTCCAGCCGACGATCAGCATGGCCTCGCTTGCCGGTTTTGTAGATCTCGATCATAATTTTGTTTTTATCTACATTATTCATCCAGGCACCGACTGTGCTGTTCTGCATAAAATGCGGCGGTGTATTCTTTTTTACTTTAACGATAAAAGTCGTTTTTTGTGATGCGCTCCGACCGAAAATACGGTCCCGAATTTCACCAAACAGATTTATTTTGTCTTTTAACAAGAATTGGGCGGTAATGAAAAAGACTAAAAGCGTCAATATGGTCAAGATAAATCCACGCATTGGATTTCTCCGTTAAAAGAAATAAATAAAGCAATAAAAACTGAAATAGAGTTTCTCTTGATTTTTGCCTGAAATCTTCTATCTTGTCAAATTAGGATTTTTTAGCAAAAAAACAATTATTTTACTTGAAAAAAATCGAGAGGCGATAATGGACAATTTGAATTCTATGCCAATTGAAGAAAAATGCATAAATACCATCCGAACGCTTGCGATGGATGGGGTACAAAAAGCAAATTCCGGGCATCCCGGGACGCCGATGTCTCTGGCACCGATGGCTTATGTGTTATGGACAAAGTTTTTAAAATATAATCCGAAAAATCCCAAATGGTTTAATCGCGACCGTTTTGTCCTTTCGAACGGCCACGCTTCCATGCTGCAATATGCGATGCTCTATCTGACGGGCTATGATCTTTCACTGGAAGATTTGAAAAATTTTCGTCAATGGGGCAGCAAAACAGCAGGACATCCTGAATACGGTTTGACCCCCGGTGTGGAAACGACAACCGGCCCGCTGGGACAAGGATTTGCCAATGCCGTCGGCATGGCGATGGCCGAAGCGCATATTGCTGCGGTTTATAATCGTGATGAGTTTCATCTTGTGGATCATCACACTTTTACTTTCTGCGGCGATGGCGATTTAATGGAAGGCATTTCTCATGAAACGGCCTCGCTGGCCGGGCACCTCGGACTGGGGAAACTGATCGCTCTTTACGATGACAATCATATTACAATTGAAGGGGATACAAATCTTGCTTATTCCGATGATGTAGCCAAACGATTTGACAGCTATGGCTGGCACGTTCAAAATATCGGCGAAAATGCCAACAACCTCGATGAACTTGCTAAAGCAATTGAAACGGCAAAACAGGCAACAGACAAGCCGTCTCTCATTATTGTGCGCACACATATCGGCTATGGCGCACCAAATTTGCAGGACACATCGGCAGCGCATGGTGCACCTCTTGGAGAAGAAGAGGTGAAACTGACCAAACGATTTTACGGTTGGCCGGAAGATGAGAAATTTTTTGTACCCGACGGCGTTCTGGATTTTATGCAGCAACCGGGAAAACAAGGTGCAGAACTGGAAGATCAATGGAATGCTCAATTTAGCAACTACAAGCAGAAATACCCGGAATTGGCAGATCAGTTTGAAACGGCACTTGGCGGAAATCTCCCGGCCGGATGGGACAGCGAAATTCCGGTTTTTGACGCTGAAAAAGGAGCAATCGCGACACGTGCTGCCGGCGGTCAGGTGCTCAATGCGATTGCGGCAAAAGTTCCTTACCTCGTTGGCGGCAGTGCGGATCTTTCACCTTCGACAAAAACACTGCTGAAAAATTCGGATTATTTTCAAAAGGAGAGTTACGCAAACCGAAACATTGACTGGGGTGTGCGCGAATTTGCCATGTGTGCCGGAAGTACCGGCATGTTGCTGCATGGCGGCCTGCGTCCATTTGCAAGCACATTTTATGTTTTTACGGATTATGCCCGTCCTGCCATTCGTCTCGCAGCTCTCATGGAATTGCCAATGATTTATGTGATGACGCACGATTCGATTGGCGTGGGTGAAGACGGGCCTACGCATCAACCGGTTGAACATCTTGCCTCTGTCCGGATTATTCCCCATCTTACCGTTATTCGACCGGCCGATGCAAACGAAACGGCTTATGCCTGGCGCGTGGCTATGACGCGCAAGACAGGACCGACCATGCTGATTTTAGCGAGACAGGGTCTTCC
>JAADGR010000188.1 GCA_013152225.1 Calditrichota bacterium | reverse complement strand
ATTAACAAAGAAAAATGTATCGGATGCCAGCTCTGTTACATTGCTTGTGAGGATGGTGCGCATCAGGCGATTGCCCTGGAACCGGCCAACGGAAATCGTATTCCCGTTATCATTGAAGACAATTGTGTGGGATGTAATCTATGCTCGCTGGTATGTCCTGTTGAAAATTGCATTACCATGGTGCGCAAAGACGATGGTAAAGAAGTTGTTACGTGGAAACAGCGCACTGAAAAAGGCAATATTCCTACAACATTTAATGACCAGCTTGCTGGTGGCGTAGGTCACCGGGTCCCGGCGCCACAAGACGCCCTACAAAAAAACGGATCGTAGTTTAAATATAGCGAGGATAAAACATGAGCGAAGATACTATTCAAAAGCATAAAGATTTTCTCTTTCCGAGTGTTGTAAATTATTACAAAGAACCGCTGGTTATCGAGCGTGGCGAAGGCTGCTATCTGTACGGCAAAGACGGCAGGAAGTACCTTGATTTTTTTGGGGGTATCCTGACCGTGAGTGTCGGACATTGCAATCCAAAAATAACCGAAAAAATTATTGAGCAAACAAAAAAGCTGCAACATACTTCCACCCTATATCCGACAGAAAATATTGTGAACCTGGCGGAGAAACTTGCTCAAATTACGCCGGGCAGGCTTCAGAAAAGTTTTTTCACGAATAGCGGAACCGAAGCCGATGAAACGGCAATTTTTATGGCGCAGCATTATTCCGGGAATCAGGAAATCGTCGCTTTGCGACATGGTTACAGCGGTCGTTCGATGCTGGCAATGAGCCTGACGGCACATGCAGCCTGGCGGCATGGCGGTACGCCCATCGCCGGAATAAAACATGCGGTAAATCCATATTGTTATCGTTGTCCTTTTGGCTTGACATATCCGAACTGTGACCTCAAATGCGCCCGCGATATCGAAGAATTGATCCTGACAACCACCTGCGGTGAGATTGCAGGGTTTCTTGCTGAACCGATTCAAGGTGTGGGAGGTTTCATAACGCCTCCCAAAGAGTATTTTCAGGTGGCAGTGCCGATTATCAGAAAGTATGGCGGCGTGTTTATTTGTGATGAAGTACAGACAGGCTTCGGTCGGACAGGCCAAAGAATGTTTGGAATCGAGCATTGGGAAGTGGACCCGGACATTATGACTTGTGCAAAAGGTATGGCGAACGGCGTCCCCATTGGTGCGACAATTGCCAGTAGCGAAATTGCCGATAGTTTCACCGGTCTGACGATTTCAACATTTGGTGGCAACCCGGTTTCAATGGCGGCCGCACTGGCCACAATACAGGTAATTGAAGAAGAAAATCTTGCCCAAAATGCCCATGAGGTTGGCGGATACCTGCGCGATGCATTGAAGGATCTACAGGCAAAATATCCGTCTATTGGTGATGTACGCGGCATGGGATTGATGCAGGCGCTTGAGTTTGTCGGCGACAATAAAACACCGGACCCAAAAATTGTTACAAAACTTTTTGAAGAAACGAAAAAAGAAGGTATCCTTATCGGAAAAGGCGGGCTTTACGGCAACGTCGTCCGCATCGCCCCTCCACTAAATATTAGCAAAGTTGAAGTCGATGATTTTATCCGCATACTCGATGTAGCTCTGGGGCGTTGCTAACGGTAATATCTTCGGCAGTGCTCAGCATTTGCTTTACCATATTTTGATTCTGATCTCTAATAATATCTCCCGATGCGCTCTGAAGTCTGTTTAGCTGAGATGATGATCGAGTTAAATGGCCATTTGAGATACAAATTACCCATGCTGCTATTCTTTTTTCCGGTGCTGTCTAATACACCGACGTAACTTCTTTTGGAATGTACATCAACACTGCAATAGAACTGTGATTTGATGTTACGATATATTAATTAACATAAACTATTTCTGAGGGAAAAGTAAGTTTATTTCTTTAATTTAATTTATTTATCATTTTTGTCTTGACTTGTTTGAAAGAATTTGATACCTTATTTATAAAGTTAAACCTTAAAAATACCTTTTATGCAATATCAGGTGAGCTCAGCTGTTCATAACTTAAGGAAAGGAATAAAATATGAAAATCAACGTAAAAGCTTTCGCGCTGACATGCGGGATCATCTGGGGGTTCGGACTGTTCGCTCTTACCTGGTGGATCATCATTTTTGAAGGCGTCACGCACGAGGCTACACTGATCGGCAAGATTTATCCGGGATATAACATCAGTCCCCTCGGAAGTCTTCTGGGATTAGTCTGGGGATTTTTCGATGCGGTGATCTGCGGAGCGATTGCAGCTTGGCTCTATAATCTACTCGCTGCGCGTTTCGAAAAGAAAGAAAAATAGTCAGATTGTGCCGAATCAGGTAAGAGGAGTTTTTCTGTCGCACTCCCGATAATCCCTGACGTGACGGTCCACAAAATTTGATTTTGTCTTAACTTAAATCAAAATAATAAATTAAGAATATTTGGGCGGCGACGAATCTCTCCGCGGAGCGGGAGTCTTGATATTTTTCAAAATTACATCTTGAGAGGAGAACTGATTCTATGGAACAAACCGAATTCAAAGTCTATGGCTATCGTTGGGTCATGCTACTTACTTTTATGTTTGTCGTCGCCATCAATCAACTTTTATGGATAACCTTTGCCACAATTACAAATAGCGCGGCCAAATTTTATGGCGTCTCGGATCTCAGCATTGGTCTGCTGTCCATGAGTTTCATGATCGTTTACATCGTGATCTCGATTCCCGCGTCCTGGGTCATCGACACTTACGGAATTCGCGTTGCTGTGGGAATAGGCGCTGCTTTGATGGGCATTTTTGGCTTATTGCGAGGAATACTTGCCACGGATTACACCTGGGTGCTCATCTCTCAAATAGGCATTGCCGTCGGACAGCCATTCATTTTGAATGCCATCACTACGTTAGCCGCTCGCTGGTTTCCCATTCAGGAACGAGCGACAGCATCGGGGCTTGGAACATTAGCAATATATCTCGGTATCTTTTTGGGCCTGGCGCTAACGCCTTACCTTGCGATCAAATCCGGTATTAGCGGCATGCTTTTGGTGTACGGCATTGTGTCTGTGATCTCCGGGGTTGTCTTTTTCGCCGTGGCGAAAGAGCGCCCGCCGTCTCCCCCATGCCGCGCGGATCAGGAAGAGCGTTCCCTGGTTTTTGACGGTCTCAAAGACATCCTGCGCCAACGAAATTTTATCTTTCTGATGCTCATCTTCTTTGTGGGACTTGGGATCTTCAACGGCGTAACGACGTGGATCGAAGACATCATCAGACCGCGAGGCTTTTCCAGCCCCCAGGCAGGAATCACGGGAGGGCTTATGATCGTGGGAGGCATTATTGGTGCCGTAGTCTTTCCGCCGCTCTCTGACCATTATCGGAAAAGAATTCCTTTTATCTCCCTCGCTTTGGCAGGCGCAATTCTCGGCCTTGTGGGTATCACCTTTGCCACAACTTACGGGCTTCTTCTCGGTTCAGCCTTTGTATTGGGACTCTTCCTGTTGAGCTCAGGCCCGATTGGATTCCAGTATGGCGCCGAAATTGCCAATCCGGCTCCTGAAGGCACCTCAAACGGGCTACTTTTGCTGATGGGGCAAATCTCGGGAATCGTTTTCATCTTTGGCATGGACAGCTTCAAATCCCCGGTGACAGGTTCAATGTCCGCGGCGCTAATTGTGCTGATTGGACTGATGGTTATCAGCTTGCTGCTCAGCACCAGGCTCAAGGAATCGACATTAATGGCCGAACAGGAGACGACACATTGAAAAAAACATTTGTCAGAACAAATTCAGGAATAATTCTAATACTACTCTTTCTTCTCTTTCAAATTCGCCCTGCTGTGGCGCAGCATAAATTGTCAGACGATCAGACACAAGAAAGATTACAAATGATTCGCCAAATGCTGGAAAGCGGAAAAACAAACGCCAATCGCTGGTGGTACGGCTGGCTGGCAGGCTACAGCGCAGCAACACTTGCGCAAGGAGCTGTTTATTACACCAGCGATGACAAAAAAACCAGAGAAGATATGGCTTTGGGCGCGGCGACGACATTCCTGGGCGCCATGGGACAAATTATTGCACCGATGACGCCCGCGACTGCGCCCGGCCGGCTTGCTAAAATTCCTGAAGCCACAGCCGAAGAAAGGGCGAGTAAATTGCTCGAGGCTGAAAAACTACTGAAAGCAAGCGCCTTTCGAGAAAAAGATGGGAGATCGTGGAAAACTCATGCCCTGACCGGCGCGGTAAATCTCGGCAGCGGACTCGTGGTCTGGCTCGGTTTCAAAAGAAGTGTCTGGGAAGGACTGGGGAATTTTGCCCTGAACACAGTCGTCACAGAAGTGCAGATCTGGACTCAGCCGACGCGAGCCATAAAGGATTACGACGATTACATTAAAAAATATAAATCCGGCGAAAAACCGAGCCGCCGAAAATCTGAACTAAGCTGGTCACTCACGATGTCTCCCGGAGGGATCGGAATAAACATTTTATTTTAGATGGGTTGGACGACTTTGAATGATAAGATTTTATCAAATTTGTTTCCGCCAGTCATGTGCCGGGCTGATTCCCACGAATCGAGTTAATTCTAATCACAAGCGAGCGCCGTCAATCGAGGAGGATTAGATTATGAAAATTTATCATCTGAAAGTTTCTATTATCGGGATACCGGGGACGTACAGAATTATTGAGGCGTCGGAAAATTGCACTTTCGATGATATTCATGAGGCAATTTTTCACGCTTTTGATCGCTACGATTCGCATTTATATTCTTTTTTTATCACCAGAAAAGACACGAAAAGTTCGCAAACCATCTATCAAGCCCCTGAAGTAACACATCCGCAAAATGTCGAAGATTTTATGGGCGTTGGCACAAAAAAGAAATCGACTGCAAAAACACAATTACGCGATGTGGGGTTGCATGAAAAAGATGTAATTCACTATCTGTTTGATTTTGGCGATGAATGGTGGCATCGTATCCTTGTGCAGTCAATTAAAGAGACTGAAGACAACAAAAAAATTGTAAGAATCATAAACTCTGTCGGAAAATCTCCCCCGCAATATCCTGACTATGATGATTATGAATAACTCATTCACCCCAATCATAGCGCAACAGCCGGGCGCAGGGCGTTTTTTCTGCCTTTTCTTTTGCCGGATTCGGTTCAACTCCGCAGCGCTAAAGGTTTGTCCGTCACTTCATCCGGCGCTCTTTATGTCGCGGACACGGGCAATAACGGCACCCTCTGAACATCTTATCTGACGGAGAAATCATTAATATCATCGGCGGTTTCAGGTCCGAAATCTTGGGAAAAATTGCAGAATTTGAAATTCATCTTTTCCGTGCCCCTATGCAAAAAACATCTCTCATTTTTCTGAACGCAATTTCTTCATTTTTTGCTTGACATTTCTCTATTTCTGTGTTATATTTCTTGAAAAGGAAAACAAACTCCATGAAAAATATCGCCATTCTACTAGCATTTCTATTCTTGGGAACGCTTCGCTTGTCCGCGCAAGAATTTCCCGGGGAAAAATCCACCTACAATTCCTACGACAGATATGATTTCACCTACAATGGCAGAAAATGTATCGTAGTCACTCCCAAATTCATTGCCAAGGGGAAACCCTGGATCTGGCGCGCCCGGTTCTTTGATGATGAGCCGCAGACAGATATTGCGCTTCTTGGCAAGGGATTTTACCTGGTGTATATTGATGTAGCTGGACTTTTTGGATCCCCGAAAGCCGTGGAAATCTGGAACGGATTTTATGAATACCTGACAGAGACGCACGGTTTTGCCCGAAAGGCTGTATTGGAAGGATTGAGCCGCGGCGGTTTAATTATCTACAACTGGGCGATAAAAAATCCGGACAAAGTGTTTTGCATTTATGGAGATGCCCCGGCTTGCAATTTAAAAAGCTGGCCTGGTGTCAACCGCCAGGAGATGCTAGACGCCTACGGATTGACAAAAGAAGAATTCGCAAATTTTAAAGGCAGCCCCATTGACAATCTAACTCCTCTGGCAAAAGCAAATGTTCCCATCATTCATGTTGTCGGCGATGCGGATAAAATTGTCCCCGTAGCAGGAAATACGGCAATTGTCGAAGAGCGCTACAAAAAGCTGGGCGGGAATATTACTGTGATTCACAAAAAAAACGTGGGGCATCATCCTCACAGTCTGAAAGACCCGACGCCGATAGTTGAGTTTATTTTGAGACATGTCAAGATATTGGACGAAAGTGACGGTCGATAATTTCAATAAAGATTGCATGGTGCAGGACAGTTCTTATTTTGCTAACTTTTCTCTTGACAAATCACTTTTTTTTTAGTATAATAACTTTGCGAACTCTTGAGCCTCAAATATTTTTAAAAGCAGTTAACCTGATTCAAAATTATTCAATACATGGCGCAATATCTGATTTATTCTAAAAAAACCAGAGGCAGTAGAAATGAATTCTATTAAAGAAAAAAGTATGACTATTAAAAAGAAAAAAGATAAATTAGCTTACTGGAATGACTTCTTAATCCAGGATTTTTATTTGGATTATTATCAAAATTTAGATTCAAACGATTTAGACAAGGAATTCAATAAAGATATTAAAATTTTGGCCAAGGCTCTGAACAAACTTCCTGCATCTGCAAGAAAAGCTTTTATTGAGGTCTTTGCAAGATATATCGAGTTTTATATCGAAAACAAGATCGAAAAAGAGATTGATAGCTCGTTGGAAAAAATATTAAAGCTCTGAGGT
>JAADGR010000182.1 GCA_013152225.1 Calditrichota bacterium | reverse complement strand
TACTCAAGAATGTTGCCAGAAGAGCAATGAACCATGCCTGCATCCACAGCGGTGGCATGACATAGAAATTGACCGTCGCCGGCGTTGGGTCAACATTTAAATCGCGGTCGCGGGCACGAACTTCAAAAGAGTGGGAGCCATGGCTGAGCGAAAAAAATATTTTTTGATCTTCGTAAGAAAACTGTGACCAGGCAGAACCATCTATACGATAAGAATATTGAAGCGAAGATTGGGGTGTCACTTGCCAATAATCCGATCCCTCCCAGATGATAAATGTATTCCCCTCTTTTGAAACCTTTTCCTGAGCCTGAAGTATTCGAGTTTCAGGGGGATGGTTGTCCGGTTTATATCGAATTGTTCGGAAATTTTGAAACGATTCACCGATTATCGGATTTGCATTAAATGCGCGTCGATACCACAGTCGCGAGGCAATATTAATCCAGATCGCACCATCTCTGGATTGGCGAAGTGTACCACCCTCTCTTTTGATATTAAAGGATGATGGCAGTGCCAGGGTAACCCAATCGCGCCCATCAAAACGGCTAATTCCTTTGGGCGTGGCCGCCATAATAGTGCCATCGGATAGGCAGAGAATACTCGTCACCATATTGCTGGCCAATCCTTCGGCTACCGTAAATACTTCCCATTCTTTTTGATCGGCTTTGAAATGAAAAAGGCCTACCCCGCCTTTCGAAAGCCAGATATCACCTGTTGGTGTGTTGATAATATCATCAAACCATTCAGTGGCCAATTCCGTCGGTTGCTTCACCTGCGTCCACGTTTTCCCGTCGAACTGACCGACAAAAATCCCCCCGGTCCAGATGCGCTTGTCTTTTGACTGGGCAATGCCGACAACGTTAAATTTTCCGATAACGTCGCTGCTATAAAGGGTCCATCGTTTTAGCGAGCTGTTTTCATCCTGTAAGCGGAGAACGCCGCCAAGATAATTTCCTGAATACGTGGAAGGGCTGGCACCGAACCACAAGGAACTGTCGGCCGATTGATAGATCGAGCGATAATCAATGCCCCATGAGAAATTCGGATGTCGTTGCATGACCCATTTATCGCCCGTAAAATAAGCAGTTGCCGCCCGGTATTGATGACTACCCACTGCCCAGACGACATCATCAACCGTTACGGCAAGAGCAACGGGCATATCAATTAAACCATCCTCGATGCTCCAACGCGTCCATTTGCCTGTACCGGGTTTGTAAGATACAACATTTCCCTCCCTGGTAATAAACCATTGTGTGCCGTCCTTCGATTCACATTGAAAGTGCAGTCCGCGATGGGTTTCCCAATGGCTGTTATTATAATCAATGCGATAAACTTCGCTGTTTCTGCCGGCCAACCATATCGAACCGTCAGAAGCTTCGAGTATTGAAATGCGTGCGGTTGGCAAAGGCACTTCCGTATGCCTGTAAATTCGCCATTGTCCATTTTTAAAAATCAAAACCAGGCTATGGCCGCCTATCCATATTGCCCCGTCCGAGGTTTGAGTGATGCTCCAATTAATATTGTCCCCTCCAAAAATATCGCTTAAACGGAACGAATGCCATTTCTGAGTTTTAGGATTAAAAATGTTAATACCCTTGTTCGGCTGATCAAAAATAGTCCAGATATTATTATCATTCGTTTGAATGATGCGCGGTGCCTCGCCAAATTCTATACCATCGGCTTGAGTGAAAAGCCTCCATGCGGAAGAATCCAATGGTGTAGGGCTATTTACATCCCACACCATAAGCTGGCCCGCGTATTTTCCCAACCAGATCCGTCCCTGACGATCCTGAAAGATCTCGGAAATATTAAAAGGATCTGCAACATGATCGGGTACAATTAAGATATTAATTCCCGGATACCATGTTGAAACTTTGGCGGCTATTTGCCTTGAAGTGTACAGGGAGATTTTTTTATTATTGATCCGAAAAACGCCCTCTTCTGTTCCGACCCAAATATTATTATCAAAAGCTTTGACCTGATAAACTTTAGTCAGATGATTCTGGTCGCGCGGCAAAATGCGTATCCACCGCTCATTGTTAAGCACATACAACCCGGATTCGGTTCCTGCATATATTTTACCATCGCTCGCCTGACACACTGAAAGGACAACATCATCCGACAAGCCGTCTTGCTCGGTATACATTGTCCAGTTCAGTCCATCGTAGCGGATAACGCCCGCATTGGTCCCAAACCAGATGGAACCATCCTTTGCCTCGATCATGCTTTGAAACCCTTTTCCGCTCATCTCAGGGAAAAGATGCCATCGCCACGTTTCTAACAGGGGATGATTTATTATTGGCGTGTAGGGAGTAGAAGCGTTTATTTGCCAGGGATTTAGAAAGGTAATAAAAAAGATCAGGGGGAAAATGGTCCTTGCCAATAGCCGAGTGATTTTAATTTTATGCGATTGTTTATTCAATATGTTCATATTGAATATTTACAAATTTATTTGAAAAATTCCAACATTTTTTGTCAGATATTTTTCGCTGGTTTTGCCAATGCATTTCGCTTATATTGCAAAGTTCAGTCGTTTTGCAATTTATCATACCAATTTTTCTTCAAGATGACAGATGTAATTCCCAACACAATAGTGCTGATAATAATCCCTTTTGTTTCTTTAATAACAAAAAACATCGGCAGCACAGTTAGTGTAACTTGCCAGATCATACCAATTGCAATATTGAATGTGTCGCGTTTAAAATCCGTGTTCTTTTTAAAATCATGATTCTCCTGAATTACTTTTTCATAAATCGGTTTCCAGAAACCCCAGGGCCGGACGCTGGTATAGAATTTTTTCAGGACACTTTCTTCCGTCGGTTTTGTGAACAGGCATCCCAGAAAAGAACCTGCGGTAGAAACGATAAGGATAATCGGAAAAGCATTTAATTCTGAAAGATTGGGAAAGATCCTGGGAACCGTCAATGCCGCGGCGATACCGGACACCATGCCCCAGAAATAGCCGTAGCCATTAAACCGCCACCAGTACCATTTCAATACGTTTGCAGCGGTGTATCCACCCCACAGCGCAGAGACAATCCATAGCATCACCTGATTAATCGATTCGACAACAAAACCAAACGCAATGCCTACAACAAGGACGAGCAAGGATGCAACGTAGCTCATATAGACGTACTTGCGCGGTTCAGCGTTAGCGTTGAAATAGCGTTTATAGATGTCGTTGACAATGTACGCCGGCGCTGCGTTCAATGTGGCGGCGAACGTGGACATGAATGCAGCCAGCAAACCGGCCAGCAAAATTCCCATCAAACCCACCGGAATAAATTTAGTGATTGCAAGCGGCAGAATGGCCTCAAAATCGATGTTCGTTCCCATCGCCTGCAACTCCGGCTTTAGAAATACCAGCGTGAGAATGGTAAAGCCCATGACCATCAGGTAACGCGGGAAGAGGAGAACAACATTGACGAAACCGCTCATCAGTCCGGCCTCCCTCGGGCTTTTGGTGGCCAGAACGCGCTGCATGTCGTAATTTGGCGCAGGTCCGGCCAGACTAACCAGCACTCCTTTGAACAACATCATCATAAAGAAAACCGCGAAAAGCGAATAGCCGTCCTGAGCAATCTTGTCGTTAACGGAATCCAGAATACCGGTCCAATTCAAATCCAGTTGCCATCCGAACCACAGGCTCTTCCACCCTGCCGGAATCACTTTGGCAAGCATGTCCGGGGAAACCCGCATGATGGCAATGATGCCAACAGCAACCGATGCCAGGGTCATGATCACGAACTGCATGACTTCAGTAATGACCACGCTGAACATGCCACCCTTAACCGCGTACATGGCGGTCAGCCCCATGATTATCAGCGCGTACATATCGGGTGAAATATCCCAGGGCAGGAAAATAGCGGCAAACTTGCCGATTCCCTTGAACGCGTAAGCGAGAAATCCAACTGCGCTGACCAGGGCAAAGACCACCACACTGATGTGCGCCAATTCGGTATCGCGGCCTTTGCCAAACCTGGTGGCAAGCCACGCAGCCCCGGTTAGAACATTGGAACGGCGCAGCCAGATGGACAGGAAGACCATCATAAAAATCTGGTTGAAGACAGGCCAAAGCCAGGGCAACCAAACGCTTTTCAGGCCGTACACTACGCACGCATAAACCAGCCACATCGTGCCGGTAATATCAAACATGCCGGAAGCATTGGAGACACCAAGCACGTACCAAGGTAGTGTCTTCCCCCCAAGAAAGTAAGAATCCAGATTCTTCGAAGCCCGCTTCGAAACGTAAAAACCGATAATAATTGTAACAGCAAAATAAGCCAGTATAATGCCAATGTCGATTGCGCTGAGTTTCATTTCTCTGTGCTGCCTCCTTTAAAGTAAATGCTAATCTTAAACCCCAAATTGCAGAATGCTGTTTTGCGGCGGCAGCTATACTCCGCTGTTTTCCTTTAAAAAATCCACCAGTTCGTCAGCCTGAGTAAAGGCCAGGCCTGTGCAGGTGTCTGCGCAGCCGTAGTAGATCGCGATTCTGCCGGTGTCTGCATCGGTTAAAGCCGCACACGGAAAAACGACATTGGGCGTGTTGCCGACGCACTCGTACAGCTCCTCGGGCGCCAGGATGCTCGGTTTCGCACGGTAGATGACTTTCCACGGCTCATCAAGGTCCAGTAATGCGACACCCATACTGTAGGTGAAACCATTGCAGGTAGTAATCACACCGTGGTAAATCATCAACCAGCCTTCGGTGGTTTCAATCGGAACCGGGCCGGCGCCGACTTTGGTCATTTCCCAGTTCACGGTGCCGTTTCTTCGTGAACTCATCACATGCCTGTGTTTACCCCAGAAAGTCAGATCAGGACTCTCGGTGTACCAGATGTCGCCAAAAGGGGTGTGGCCGGTATCGCTCGGCCTGCTGAGCATGGCATAGCGGTCACCAATCTTGCGGGGAAACAGGACGCCGTTCCGGTTGTATGGCAGGAAGGCGTTTTCCATCTGATAGAATTTTTCAAAATCCTCGGTCCAGGCCACGCCGATGGACCAACCGTGGTAGGTGTTGCACCAAGTGATATAGTATTTGCCGTCAAGTTGGATAACGCGCGGGTCATAGCCCTCGATAAAATGACCGATCTCAGGATCATCGCATATAAAATCGATGTTGTCGTCTTCTATATGGAAATTCAGGCCGTCTTTGCTAAATCCGCGCCGAATGGTCATATTCCGCGCGCGGTTATCACAGCGGAAGACGCCGGCGAAACCATCTTTGAACGGAACCACCGCGCTATTGTAAATGCTGTTTGCTGTTGGCGATTGATGCCGGGGAATGACAGGATTCTTCGAGCATCGCCATACGACGTCCGTGCGACCTTCCGGCTTATCTTCCCAGGGAATATTTGGTAAACTATTGCCGATAATCAGCTTCGATGTTGTCATTTCAGTATTCTCCAATCCAATTGATTCAAATAAGACACACATTTCAGTATTTTTTAAACCCGCCAAATGCATGCGGCAGGTCTTTGCAACATTCTCGTCTTTTCCTATTTGAGTAATTCGTAAAAAGTCGAAAAGCATGTCATCGCGAGGAGCGGAGCGACGAAGCGATCTTTAAAAAACTGCACCTTAGCTGACACCCAGATTGCTTCGCTTCGCTCGCAATGACATTTTGGGACTTTTTACGAGGTTCTCATATTTCCATCTTGTAATTTTGAATAACATAACCTAATATTCATTCTCTTTGGTAAAAGCTCTTTGTGCTCTAGTTAATGCTTCCTGTTCAATCATAGTGTTAAACGAATGCGCTTTTTTCAAGATTATTTCAGCGTTTTCGGAATCGTTTTTAGCCAAATAAACCATTGAGAGATAAAAGTAGCCGAGTGCTTGCTGAAAAGATATGCTTCTTTGCTCATATCCTTTGCTTGTTCCATCCACAAGTTTTTGTCCTTCGATTTTAAGCGTTTCCAGCACCTGGTCTGCATCTTTCGCCCGGCCTAATTCTCTTAACGCCAAAGCTTGATAATAGCTAGCCAGACTGGGTGGGTGCGTGGATTCATTTGCGGTGATTTTCAGCAAGCTGTCGGCTTTTTCTGTTATGCCAATTTTCTTATAAAGCAGGGCCATTGGATAGTACAGAAAGCCTCTCAGATCGGGATAACGCGGCGCTACCTTCAGATTTCTTGGATACTGGCAGGCTCTCCGGTACATTTGCAATGCTTCCTCCGGTGTTTTCTCTGATTTTGCCATTTGCACGCATGCTTCAACATACGAATTATGAATCTGATAATAGCCTTCCCAATTATTAAAATTATGCTTGCTGCAAACCTCCAGCGCATCCTTGTATTCTCGGTTTTGTACCATTAAATCCAGCATAGAAGATAAAAGATCGTCTCTCAATTCAACAAGTTTTCTATGTTTTTTTAAAAATGCCAACCTCTTTTGCGGCTTCAACCCGAATTCCTTATAAACTTTATCCAGCTCCGCTAAAATCAAAGGATCAGCAGGTGCAATCTCAAAGGCCTTTTCATAGTATCTTATCGATTGTTTGAGGTCTTTTGTAATGCCCGGATACCCGGCAAAAAGCAACCCAAGGTCGCGCCAGGCGTCGGCATTTTCCGGTTCGAGTTCTACAGCCGTTTTCCAGTGGGATACCGCTTGTTTGCCATTAAGAATGCCTGCGTAAATTCCGGAATAGTAATGCGCCCTGGCATCCTCCGGATTGTACCGCAGCGCCGCCTGAAAAACGTCCAGCGCTTTTCTGCGATATGGGAACACATAATCGACCGGTTCATTCATGCCGGCGGCAAAGGATTGCGCGGCCTCTTGAATTTTTTCCATCTGTTCCTTGCAATAGCCGTCGTAATAATAAATCAACGCCGGATGTTTGACGGGGCGATTCAATGCCATTCCAAGGACCTCGGAAGCATTCTCATAAAGCCCCGATTGCATGTACTCCATGGCAAGATGAAGCAAGATGAATATAATTGTGGTAATCATCGATTAATATTTTTACCAGTTTTTCTGAAAAATCGTGGTCTTGTTTCCCCTGCGCTTTTAAAGCCAGTCTCAGTTCATTGACGGCCCAGGCGTGCAGGGGATCTAATTTCAGAGCCTGCCTGCTGCATTTCTCGGCCTCTGCCAACTCATTCTCCAGGCGCAACGCTGTCGCCTTTAGCGCCCATAGCTGCGGATTAAGCGTATTATATTCGATGGCCTTCTGAGCGTGTTCGCCAGCTTGTGCGAAATCGCCTTTGCGCAGGTCTAATCGCGCAATCTGTTCATAAGCCTGCGCCAGATATTCAGAAAAATGAACTGCGCGGTAAAAGGCATCGTAGGCGGAGTCGTAATCGCCCAGGGCTTCTCTGGCAACGCCGGTGAGATAGAAAAGTTTGCCGTTATCCGCATCGCGTTTTTTAGCGACAGCCAAATGCTTTAGCGCTGACTGGTAATCAGCGCTTTTAATGGCCAACTCGGCCAGGGAAATATTTGCGCGTGAATCTAACGAATCCCGTTTGACAAGTTCTCTGAAAAATTCCAGCGCATGGCCAGGCGAGCGGAATTTGTAAAGCTTATCCGCCGCGTGCCAGAGTTCGTCATTGCTCTTTATATCTTGCGGCTCATAAGGCTCCTGTTCCGGTTCGGGCAACGGTAATTCTTTTAAAATTACCGGGGTGTATGTTAGCAGTGTATTGTTATTTTCATCCAACAAACTCAAGGAAAATGATTGAATATCTTTCGCTGCATTTTTTAGATGGATTTCATGCACGAATGGTTTGGATGGATCAATCAGGAGTCCTTTTTCAAAAACCGTATTTCCATTTTGCGTTAAACGCACGATTGCGTTCTCTAAAATCGCAGTGGAGTAAACTCCCATTTTAACCAGATCATCTTTAAATTCTAAATTTAAGGCGCCATGAATATTGGCGTTCTTAAACGGCCCGATATCCCGAACAGGGAAAAAGTAAAGCTTGAAAGATTTTATCTCCCCGGGCTGCAGCCAGTGAAAATCCGGTTGATTGTCCGAATAGATACCGGCCTGAGGTTCCACATACGGCTTGTTTTCATCGGAGAGCAACCAGTCCCATAGCTGGCCGGCCGGGGATGTGCCCCAGGTCCAGAATTTTTTACCAACCATAATATGTTCATTGCCGACAATGACTGTTCCTGTTTGACTGCCGTGATCATATCCGCCAAAAAAATTGCCCGGTTCCATGGCAAAATAACTGCTGGGATTCAGTGTATTTCTCCACCATGAGAGATCACGACCTTTGTAGATGGGCCAATGAAAAAAATTATGTTTGCCGTGTCCTGTCATAAGCCGGGTAGGATAAATAAGCTGATAATTGTCATTTGTATACGTCGCTGTCGTGGCCCACATATAGTAAGAATGCTGTACAGGTGTCGGATTGAGCAGCCGGATGTTGGCCTCAATTATACTCTTTCCTGGATAAACGGTTATGCCCACAATCCAGCGCATACCATAAACCAACTCTGTTTCGCCAACCCAAATCGTCTTGCTGCCGTCCGGATTTTCGGTAAGGCAGTGACTGACCGTGCTGAATGTGCTGGGTCGGTGCCCATTGGGGAAATTCCATTCAATCCCACCGGAAACCCAGGCGCCTGTCAGACTAATCAGAGCGGGCTTTACTGTCGACTGCCAATAGAAAAAATCATAATTATTCGTTTTGTCCCGTGCCCCATAGATTTTCCCTCCGATTTCGGGAGTGACGAGAAGTTTGATAAAGGAATTTTCGAGCCAGCATGCTGTATAAGATTTATCCGTTTTCTTCTCCGTCAAAACATCCTTGTACGGATAGGGATATATTTTCCGGTTCTCCCAATGGTTGGCAAAGGTTTCTGGAAAAGCCGGCATTTTTTCCGGAGGTCCAATTTCCCAGGTCGGGATAACAAGCTGATCTTCCCACACTCGTACCTGTGGAAAGCCTGCCCTTGCTATAAATAGCATTAAGAGCAAAGGGACGAACTGTTTTAGATTTTTAACAACCACTACATAATCGCCCGACGAACTGAATTATATTCCGGTGTCCGAGCAAACAACGTCGCTAAAACGAACAGCCCTGCCAGTACTGTATAAAATAATTGTCTCACCCGCCATTCTCCTGAAATAATGTGTTTATCGAGCGTTCGTGCATAAATCATATTCATTTCTGCAAGTCGATGACCTTTGCCGATTTGAAACATCGCCCTTGTTTTTTACCACATTTTCAACTTTTATCACTCGATAATAATCAAACTTGATGGCTTTCAGCCCTTTCGATCCCTCGGGCAAAAGACCGTCCCAGCTTTTATCAGGATGTCCCCACAACCCTTCGGCATAAATCGATTGACCGGCCGCGACATCGACCAATACCATGCCGTACTTTTGCAAGGCCCTGGCGACCACAACTTCTCCCGGCAGCAAATCGAATTGACTCAGGTCGAGATCGGGATCAAGTTGCAACACCGCGCCTTCGGGAATTCCACCCTTCACCCAGCCGTCGGTCCAACTCGCCGGAAATACGAATTCCTGAAATGCAGCAAAGCGTGAGGCAAAGGCCAGCTTGTGGCGTATTTCACCGGCTTTTACTTCATCATACATAATCAAACCGGCAATGGCCGGTACGCCGGACGCACGACTGGGACCGTGAAAATGGACGCTTTCATCATCGAGTATGCCTTTATAATCTTCCGTATGAAAGATGCCATCACCGTCGAGTTTGTATTTCATGCCGGTTTTCGACTCCCATGATCCGTCCGGCAATTTTTTAAGCCCCCACATATCCCACGCCAGCATTCTATCCCAATCGACAAGGGCCAGATGCGCGTCTTTTTTGGGATCGGGCATGGCGTTTTCAGGGATCGGCACATCTTTGCCAAATCCGGGACCGTGTCCGTAATGGTCCCGTTTAGTCAACCGATATTTTTTCTCGGCCTCGTCAAGATAGTGCAGCTTTATATTGTAGGTCGGCGTGAGGCTGTCAACCTCATAAACCGGAACTGTCCAGGAAGTATTATTAAAGTCGAAATGATCCAGAGTCGGTTCACGTTTTAGCAGCTTAATCCAGGCATCGCTGCGCGGATCGATTTCCGCGTTCTCCGGGAGGGGCTGGTTCCAGAAGCTGGCATCGGAAAAGAATCTTTTAGGAGCTTTTCCCTGATCCTGCCGGGAATTTTTCCCGCTGTTGCATCCGGCCAGAATTGCCAATGAAAAGATGAGCATCATAACCGTATAAAAATATATGCGGTTTTCCCCGATAATAATTTGTTTTGTTTTTGTCATTGCTTTCCTTTAATCATCCATAAGAACAAACATGATGGCATCGGCAACCACGCTGTTATTTGCATCGTTGGTGAGTGTGACCGAGCCGTTTTTGCCCGCTTTAAAGTGGAATTCCCCTAGTTTGTACCAGGTTGCGGCCAGACTTAAATCCGCTATATTCACTGAGCCAGTTGCTTAAATCCCCGGAAAAGTCTTCGCCGGCCAGCAATTCAGCTTTTTCGAAACCGGGCATCAACGGCGCCGTATCCTGTATATTCTGTACGGATACGAAAGCGGGAAGAACACTCGTAAACAGAAATATAGTAAGAAACAAGCCTTCATAATGAGCACCTTGTAATTATTTTGTCCCGGAACATTTTGGCTATTTTTGCAAACTTGAAGATAGCCTGCGGCTGTACAGCGTTCACCCGCCCCGTGACCTGTCGCACTTTCACTTTCTTAATTCCGTCAAATGTCCGGCAGGCCTGATGTTCTGTTTGAGTTCTGCGTCAAATGCACGCGCAGCTTTTTCCAGCCGTTCAACGACTTTTGGAAACCTGTCAGCGACGTTTTTACTTTCGCTTATATCTTTTTCCAGATCGAACAACGATAAATCGATTTTTCTCTCATAGTCATACTCACCCGGCAGCCCATCTTTGCCGGCCCTGATGAGCGTTTTATACTTGTGCGGCAAGTGAAGTTTCCATTTACCGCTGCGCACTGCCTGAAGTTCATCACGAAAATAAA
>JAADGR010000186.1 GCA_013152225.1 Calditrichota bacterium | reverse complement strand
GCCCACTTTACCGCATCGACGAGTTCACCGGCATTCACCGGCGCCTTCCAATACTCGCTGGTCGTGGCCGTCTTTTTCGGCAGCACGATGGCCGGGACGATCGCCGGCAGGTAGACGACCCGCCCCTTCCCGTATTTCCCCTGTATCCTTTTTTTCGCCGTCGCCAGCCCGGCGTCAAAAAGGTCGCCCAGTCCGAGTTGGGGCCGCCGCCGCATCCACTCGGTGTACAGCGACGTGTTTTCTGTCATCACCAGTCCGCCGCCGTCACGGACGAACGCCCGCATCTGTTCCAGTTGCTCGTCGGACAGGCATTCCTGATTGGCCAGCACCAGCACCGAATATTTGGACAGATCCTTTAAATTGTGATCGAAAATAATGTCGAATGGAATTCTTTCCTGAATCAGCGTTTGCTCGAACAGGATAGCGCTGTATTGCGTGCGATAGCTGCTGTAGGCCATGGTGGCAAAGGTACGCAGAATAGCGACGTCGGCGATGGTATCGGCGTCGCGGTAATGGCGGAAATGATCGGTGAAAAACCTGATGTACCGCCCGCGCGTTTCGGGCATGTTGTACACCGACAGCACGCCGCCCATGTAGCCCAGGCAGTTTTGATTGAAGGCCATAGCTTCCGCCATGCGCAGCTCGTCGGAGCCGGTGACGGTGAAGCAGATATTGTCCATGATGCGCGCGATTTTATAAGTTCGGATTTTGCTGACCAGCACGCCGTCGTCGCGCAGGCCGGGCGGCTTTTCGCTCTCGCTCCAGAACGCCCGGGTGGAGGCTATGGTGCGCGGCCAGTCCACGCCGCGCAGCCACGCCGTGTTGTGACCGGTAACGCCGTGCGGATTGTGCTCCACCACCACATCGGGATTCAGCGATTTGATATAGGCGCGCATGTCGCGGTAATGATCACCCAGTTTCTGGCAGCGAAAGTCCGTCCACTCCTGGAACAGCGGATCCCACATCGGCTGCGGCGTGCCGCGGTATTTTGGCGGCACGATGTGGCGCATGTCGGCAAAGCCAAAGCGCTGCTCGAGCTGCGCCGCATCGTACTTGTTTTGCAGAAACGCCCGGAACTGCTCAACGGCCAGGGGATGGTGAAAATTCTCCGGCAGCGCCTGGCTGCACGAGTTGTCAAAATGAATGAGATCGGCCTTGACCTCCTGCACAGCCACCCTGATGAGTTTTTTCAAATAATCGACATAGTCGAGATGGCCGATGTAGGGTCGCCGCCGAAACGTCTGCGTGCCGCCATAGCGAACCGGTTCGCCGAGATAATCGGGAACCAGCCAGTCCGCCGCATCGGGCCTTTCCGAAAGAAACGTCTCGTAGCAAATGGTATCGCCGATATACACGCCCACCTTGATGCCGTACTTGTGACACAGCGCAGTGAATTTAGCGGTATCCTCGATGTATGGTCGTTCCGCCTCCAGCCCGAATCCCTTGTGAAAATGAGTGATGACCAGGGTGATCCCCTGCTCCTTCATCTTTTTCACCGTCTCTTCGGTGTGCATGCGACGATAAATCTCATCATAATCCGTGGAAGCCTTGCCCCAGCGCCGCATAATGATGGGCGCCGCATCCCAGTTGCCCACGAAAACAATGGGCCGGTCGCGCAGCCACGCCGGAGTCTGCTCAACCCCGGCGCCTTCTGCGGCGTCCTGGGTTTGATTTTTATTTTGGCAACCCGTTGCCGCCAACAGCAACAAAACAACAACCGCCGCCTTGAAAAATCGTTTCATTTGTGCTTGCCTTTCCGAATTCGGTGTAAATTGTTTATAGGAAGCTAAAGATAGATAATAAATCTTTTTAAATTGAAAAGCCAAAACTTTTAAATCCATGGCAAAAACATTTGATAATCTAGTAAATATTTTGTAAAATCCACGGGGATTCTGGATTAAGATAATTTGAAATCATAAAACATACAAACGGAGCAATAAATGATTTACCTGAGAACAGGCGTTCTGATAATCTTCCTTATGGCAAGCGGCCTTTTCCCCCGGGAAAGGTCAATTCAAAAGATGAACGATGGTATGGAAATTCGACAAAAAACGGGCACTTTAAAAATTCAGGTTTGTACGGATAATATTTTGCGGGTTCTTTACTTACCGCAGGGAAAACTTCCATCACATAAAAGTCTTATGGTGATCAACAATAAATTGGAAACCGACAATTGGCAGATGAAAGAATCCAAAGAATCCGTTTCTATAGTTACTGCAAAAATTCAGGCGCAAGTTAATTTACAAAACGGCTCGATCCGCTTTTTCGATCATGATGGAAATATGCTTTTACAGGAACCGAAAACGGATAGCCGCGTACTACAACCCGCAACGATCAAGGGTGAAAAAGTCTTTCACATTCAGGAAAATTTCCTTCTCGCAAAAGATGAAGCCATTTATGGCTTGGGACAGTTTCAGGACGGCGTCATGAATTACCGAGGACATGATGAAACCCTGGTGCAGGAAAACACAATTGCGGTTGTACCGTTTCTTCTTTCATCAAAAAATTACGGCCTTTTGTGGGATAATTATTCCATGACCAAATTTCACGATGGTGAGGACGGCACATCGATCTGGTCGGAAGTTGCCGATGCCATTGATTATTATTTCATTGTCGGCGCAAATTTCGATCAAGTGATTGACGGCTACCGACACCTCACCGGCAAAGCGCCCATGTTCGGTAAATGGGCCTACGGGTATTGGCAGTCCAAAGAGCGTTATCACACACAGGACGAAATTATTGATGTGGTTAAAGAATACCGCGAGCGCAAAATTCCTTTGGACAATATTGTGCAGGACTGGACCTACTGGGGCGACCTCGGCTGGAATGCCATTGACTTTGACCGCAAAAGATTTCCCGATCCGGCAGCGATGCTCAAAACGATCCACCATTATAACACCCATTATATGATTTCCATCTGGCCTGTTTTTGATGCCAAAACCGCTGTTTACAAAGATATGGACGCCAAAGGATTTATCATTCATCGTGATGACGGAACCTCTTCACGGATTTACGATGCATACAATGCAAAAGCCAGGGCACTCTATTGGAAATGGCTGAACAAGAATCTTTTTTCCATTGGTACGGACGCCTGGTGGATGGATGCCACGGAACCAGAATTTCCCGGAAAAACACCGGAGGAAATTACAAATAACGCCAAACATCTCCAAAACAATTCACTGGGAAGTTGGGCCCGTTATTTGAATTCTTTTTCCTTAATGTCCACCAAAGGTGTGTATGAAAACCAGCGAAAGACCACGGAAAAGAAACGCGTTTATATTCTCACACGTTCGGCATACGCCGGACAACAGCGCTACGGCGCCGTCACCTGGTCCGGAGATATTACGGCGACCTGGAAAGTTTTAAAAACGCAAATCGCAGCGGGCTTGAATTTTTGTATGGCCGGCATTCCCTACTGGACGACGGATATCGGTGCGTTTCATCCCAATACACCGCTGGGCAATAAAGACGAAGCCTACCGTGAAATTTATGTGCGCTGGTTTCAATTCGGAACTTTTTGCCCCATGTTTCGCTCGCATGGCAGCGGCACGGCGCGTGAAGTCTGGCAATTCGGCGACAAGGGTTACTGGGCTTATGATGCGTTGGTAAAATTCGATAACCTTCGCTACCGGTTGCTGCCGTACATTTATTCCCTGGCCTGGAAAGTAACCGACGAAAATTACACTATTATGCGCAGCTTGGCTTTTGATTTTAACGACGACGCAAAAGTGCGAAATATTGGTGATCAATATATGTTCGGCCCGGCGTTTCTTGCGGCTCCGGTTACGGAGCGCATGTATTTTAAACCAACGTATGTCGGTGATATCATTCCTGCCGGGCAATATTTCACAGCGGAAAACAAACATGGCGGTTTGACTGCACAGTTTTTCAACGGTGTGAATTTCGATACGCTGGTAACAAAGAGAATGGAAGCAAAGATTGATTTTGATTGGAATGACGGCTCGCGTCCCAAGGAGGTGCACCAATATTATTACAGTATTCGCTTTACAGGCTACATTCAGAGCAAAGAAGCCGGGGAATATACATTCGTCACGACTTCCAATGACGGTATTCGTTTGTGGATCGATGACCAGCTTGTCATTAATAACTGGACGGGACACGGTGTAACGATCGATATGGGAAAAATAACTCTTGCAGGACATAAAAAATACAAAATTAAATTGGAGTACTTTCAGCTTCTCGGCGGATCCATTTCAAGACTGGCGTGGATCACACCGGAAAAAGCACGCACGCTAGGGCAACAAAAAATGCCGGCCACGAAAAATCGGCCTGTCTATCTGCCGAAAACATCCGGTTGGTTTGACTTTTGGACAGGAAAATCTTTGAACGGCGGCAACACGATCCAGTCGCCCGCTCCTATTGACAGAATGCCCCTTTACGTTCGTACCGGTTCCATCGTTCCCATGGGACCCTATTTACAATACGCAGCAGAGAAACCGGCCGATCCCATTGAGCTTCGTGTTTACCGCGGCGCAGATGGAAAATTCACGCTTTATGAAGATGAAAATGATAACTACAATTATGAAAAGGGTGTGTTCGCCACCATTCCTTTTTCGTGGGATGATGCAGCGCAAACGCTGACCATCGGCTCACGGCAAGGTCGATTCCCCGGCATGTTGCAAGGTCGAACTTTTCGTATCGTTTTGGTGAGTGAAGGTCATGGCAATGGAATTGAGCCGGAGACACAGCCCGACAAAATTGTCAAGTACTTTGGGAAGAAAATTGATGTAAAGTTTTAGGAGTTAATATTTTTTAAAGAATAAATTTTCAGTTCCGAAAAGTGATCTGAAATTTTTGAATAATGTTGATCATAATGCAATAGCTGACATTTGTACTCGATGGCCAGACAAGCGATAATAATATCAACTGTCGGAATGGTCAATCCTTTTCTTCTCAGCTTAAATGATAATTCATAGGCTCTATTCCAGACTTTCGGTTCAATGTCCAGTATTTCAAGCGATTCAAGCAAACTACGCAGATGATCCTTCTCTTCTTCTGTTTTTGTGCCTTGCACTAATTCCAGAATTATTATGTGGGAAGTTTTTGCTCTGCCACTACGAATAATGCCCTGAAATTCTTCCTTCAAATTCTCAAAACCGGGCATTCGAAAACTGGCAATCCAAATAGAAGTGTCAATCAAGATGCCATCATGAATCATTGCGCATATCCTCAAGTTCCTTAAGGCTGAGATCGAAATCCTGATAATTGCCCACCAGATTTGCAAGCTCTTCCCGTTTTTTTATAATGAGATATTCTGCAAGTGCATTTTCGACAGCTTTTTTTTTGCTCCGGGCGTTTGTTTTTTTTACTATTTCTTCTAAAAGATGATCATCGATATCTAAGGTTGTACGCATACCAAACCCTCCAATTGTTATGCAAATAATATAACTAAATTATGCGTAATTGCAAGAAATTAATTCTGTGTTTAGGGGGAAATATGCATAAATATGCAATGCGACTAAAAGCGCATTAATTGCTGTTCTTTCAATCAATAACCTTTGTGTTCGGATAAAACGTGCTCCAGGCAAACCAGAACGCTGTGGTTGTCTGAATACTATTGAGCGTCTTGCCTTTTAATTTTCCCTCAACACAAACGCCCCTTTCCATGTCCCAGCGCGATTTCGTTTGTTCATCGAAATAACTTTTATTTTTGCGCTGGAATTTTAGCGTCACATCTTCCATTTTAGCGAGAAATGCACGTACTTCGCCGTCACGTGCGCGGATAACAACCACATCATCCTCGCCTATTTGGGCTTGCACAAGTTTGCCGACTTGAAGCTTGCTGTCTGCAATCGCCAGAGCATAAGGACCCCATACAATGCCAATGATCAGTTTCTTCCCCGGCATACGATCCTGCAACCAGTAGGTGCGGAACAATCCGGTGCGTTTTGAGTCCTGAAAATATTTTTCATAACGAGAAGAACGAATCGATTTATTTTTCCTGAGCACTTTTGTATCGGGGTGATCATTGAACCATTTTTTCCATGTCGTTTGTACGACAGGAATGGTCGATAAATGTTTCCCTCTAAGCTTGCCGCTCATGGCGCCTCCGGTAACATGGCTCCAGTACGAGCCTGTCTCCTCATCCTGCATGACGAGATTGTTGCGCCATAATCTTCCGGAAACAACGAGTGTTAAAATTTGGCTATCAACTTTACGGACGTAAACTACGCCGGTATGACACAGCGGTCACCACGTCACCGCAAGCGGCACGCCGCCGATCACGTCATTTACAATTTCATGTGCACCCAGTTGCCAGAGAGAGTAGGTGCGGCTCTCGCCCTTGTAGAGCAACCCCATCACGGCTCTTTAGCCGATTTCAATTTTCGTTTTCCGGCTTCCGCTCTCCGTTCTCCCGCCTCCGCTCTTCTGCCAACACATCCAAATCCCCTTCGCGAAAAGTAAGGTACTTGTTTACTTCTTTTGCATATTGCTCCGGCATGAAGAAATATTTACCGCTTCCTCTGGCGTAAACTATTCCGTCGGCATCTACGATTTCTCCCTTACCAAGGGAATAACGGGATTTATGTTCGACCGACCAGCCCTTGACAAGAATGGGTGTACCGATAGGAAGCGAACGAACAAATCGTACATTGAGTTCGCCGGTAACAAATATCTTTTTGCGCTCAACAGCAATCGCCCAGCCGATCGTTTCATCCAGCAAAGAACAGATAATCCCACCATGAACCACATCTTTGTATCCTTCCTGCCTTTTGC
>JAADGR010000029.1 GCA_013152225.1 Calditrichota bacterium | reverse complement strand
GATTATATTCGTTATATGGATTATTATAGAAGAAATTTGAAAAGAAAATCATCATTGGAAGAATTTGAGCCGGTTCTTTTAACAGAAATAGGCCGCATGATGAAAAACGATGTTTTTGTTGAGCTGGGAGAAAAGGAAGGCTATGCAAGCGTTGACAGTGTTGCAGAGGATTTGCATCTCTGGGAAGAAAAATGGGTTTACGAAGCATATCGCATCGATCAGGTAAAGGGTCTGAAGGCAACGGAAGATGAAGAGCGAGCGTATTTTAAAAAGAACTGGAAGACGCTTCCTGTGGCAGATGTCGATTCAACGAAGTTTGAAAAATTCCGTCCTTACGTCAGACTGGAAGTACTGCACAAAAAACAGCTTTCCGTCCTTAATAAAGAACTGGAAACGTTGTATAAAAATTATCCGGTTTGGATAAATGAAGAGAAACTCAATTCACTTGATCTGGATGACAAAGATAAATCCCGGAACATTTCTCTTTTTGTTCGAAAACGTTTTTCTAATCAGGCCGCGGTTCCCACAGTTGATATGAAATGGATCTTTTTTTGAAATGATAGTGATCTTGAGAGAATATCTGAAAGGAGGTGAGTATGGCAAGCATTGATTTAATTGGCCCGCAAGTTATTAACCCTTAACAGGAAGGAAAAATTGAAAATCCATTTACATCCGTAAAAAATTAGTTACAGAAAAAAATAATTTTTAAGGAGTTTATTATGAAAAATATCATAATATTGTTTGTAGTCACTCTTCTTTTCGCCGCCCTCGGCACCTCTTTTGCGCAAGTTACCATTGCAATAGATGGCGACAGCACCGATTGGGCACAGATACCTGTAGCCGCCACGGCACTTAATAACCTGCCGGATTATTTCCCTGATGAAGTTGGCGCAATTTATTCTGATCGCGTTGACATCAAAACCGTAAAAGCCGTTATTCAGGGGAATATGTTTTTCTTTTTTATTCGCTTCCAGGGCGGTCCTGTATGGCCGAATCTTGCTTATTCAGAAGATTTCAATGGTACTACGGTGGTTCGTTCACGCGGTTATTATCATTTAAATATCGATCTGGACAACAATCCGGATACCGGCGCAAATACGCACTGGTACGAAGCACACTATACCCCGGTTGGCTATTACAACAGTCAGGGCTTGCCGAATACTGATGCTATCGGTTCTGAAGGATACCTCGAGTTTGGTATTCAAAATCGTTGGAGTCCTCCGAAGGAAGACGGAACCTACAAGCAGATTTCGTACGCTTCTTATGATATTTCAGATGTTGATTATCATACAGGCTTGGGCGATGAAGCGGATATCTCTAACATTGAAGTTCAGAATCCGGACAGCCTCGATGCGATGAAGTGGGAAGGTTGTGGCATTAATGAAATTACCGACGACAGCACTCGCTACTTCTGGGCCGGTCATGCCTGGGGCGAAGATTTTCTCGAGTATGGTACGGAATTGACGCAGCAAATCGAATACTGGCATGCAAAAGGTATGGACTATTTCGCTCCTGGTGATACCATTGGTATTGCCGGTTTTATTGAAACGCCGATTGATGATTGGGGCGTTGATGTTGCTCCCAGAGGCGTTGTCGTTGTACCGCAAATTCCTGAGCGTCCTTCCACCATTACATTTGACGGCCAGAATGATGATTGGGCTAACCAGCCCGTGCTTGCAACAGCACTAGATAATCTTCCTGATTACTTTCCGGATGAAGTTGGCGCGATTTATTCTAACCGTGTTGACATTAAAACCGTAAAGGCATTCATCGAGAATGACATGTTTTATTTTAATATTCAATTCCAGGGCGGTCCTGTATGGCCGAATCTTGCTTATTCAGAAGATTTCAATGGCACCACGGTCGTTCGTTCACGCGGTTATTATCATTTAAACATCGATCTGGACAACAATCCTGATACCGGTGCAAATACTCACTGGTACGAAGCACATTACACACCGGTTGGCTATTATAACAGCCAGGGTTTGCCGAATACTGATGCAATTGGTTCAGAAGGATACCTCGAGTTCGGTATTCAAAATCGCTGGAGTCCTCCGAAGGAAGATGGAACCTACAAACAGATTTCATACGCTTACTATGATATTTCAGATGTTGATTATCATACAGGCCTTGGAGATGAAGCGGACATTGCAAACTTTGAAGTCGTTGATCCTGATAGTATGAGTGCCACGCATTTTTCCGGTTATATGCTGAATGACATCGTACCGGAAGATGACAATCTTTATTTTGCCGGTCATGCATGGGGTGAGGATTTTCTGGAATACGGTGTAGACATTAAACCGATGCGCGAATACTGGGCCGCGAAGGGTTTCAATTATCTGGCTCCTGGTGACACCATTGGCGTTGCCGGCTTTATTGAAACACCAATCGATGACTGGGGCGTTGATGTAGCTCCAAGAGGCGAGTTCGTCGTAGGTTCAGGAACCGGTATCGCTTCTCGTGACATTGAAGCACCCCGGTCGTTTGAGCTGAAAAACAACTACCCGAATCCATTCAACCCGGATACGCATATTCAATACTATGCGCCACGAAACGCCAATGTGAGCCTGGAAGTTTTCAATGCATTGGGACAAAAAGTGCGCACCCTGGTAGATGGAAATATGAGCAGTGGAAATCACACTGTAACATGGAATGGAAGAAATGAATCTGGTGAGCTTGTATCCAGTGGACTTTATTTCTACACTCTCAAATCTGGTGATCTTCAGATTACAAAGAGAATGGTATTCCTCCAATAGTGTTATTCTTCTTTAATCAAGGGATTGTCCGAAGGACAATCCCTTTTTTTAATGCAGCAATTATAAATAACTGAGGTTTTGATGAATAATATTAAAAAACTAAGGCCTTGGAAACAGACCATACTGACGGCTGTTTTACTTTCAATGTTGCTCTATTCATGCGGCCAACAAAGGGACCGTACAAAGCTTGCGGTTTTCGACGGAGGAACCGTTACACAAAAGGAATATATCGACCATTTTCTATCTAGTACCATTTACAAGCCCGGTCTGATGCCTTCGGAAAAGAATCTTTTGGATATTGTTTTCCAAAAGGCAATGGAAAAAATTGCTATTTTGGAAGCACGGAGCCGCAAAATGGATACTGATTCGGCTTTGGTTTCCGGTGCCAAAAAAATCGCAGATACTAATTTGGCGCAAAAGTATATGAAGGCTGAAGTGATCAGCAAAGTGGTAACCGACAGTCTGATTAAAAAGTTTTATGATTCCTTTACTCCCCAGTATCAGATGCGCTATATTTTGCGGATTGTTTCCAATAGAACCCCGGCCACCACATTAAAAGCACAACAAGATACGATAAACATTATTTACAAGCTGCTCAGAAAAGGACAGAAATTTGAAGACTTGGCTAAAGAATATTCTCAGGATATGGTTTCCAAATCCAAAGGAGGGGATATTGGTTATGTTATCAAGGAATCATTGGGAGATGCAAAAATGCGGGAGGTAATGGAAGCTTTGCCGGAGGAATCCTATTCAAAACCGTTTCTCGGGGTATCCGGTTTTTATATCCTTTACAAGGGAAAAAAGAGGGATGTATCTGTTCCCGAATTTGAAAAAGTGAGAGCAAAAATCTGGCTAACGCTTTATCGTACGCGTCGCTATGATATTGAACAACAAGCAAAAAAACTTTTTAAGGCTTTGGCTCCATCATATCATTTTAAATTGAATAAATCGGCAGTTAAACAAATTATACAAAAGGCAAAAATAGGCAAAACCCAAAAGGGAGATAATTTTCTTTTGGAGCCTGGTTTGTTAACGAAAAAAGAACTGTCACTCGTTCTTGCCTCTTGTGACGGAGGAAAAGTTACCGGCTGGAATGTGTTTGCTGATCGCAAAAAAGCGCCAACCGACAAAAGAGAATTTGATAAAAGATTTGATTTGCTAACGCAACAAATGGTCTTTGCCCAGGATGCAAGAAGAAAAGGATACAATAACACTCCGGAATTTAAAAATACAGAAAAAGATATTCTTGATGCTTTTTTGCGACAAGGGCTTTATCAAAAGGAAGTTAAAGATATTGTAAATGTCAAAATCGATTCCTTGCGCGAAAAAGAAAAGGACATTTTATCTCCCCACGATTTAAGATTGAAACTTGTAGAGCAAAGGACAAAACTGGAAAATAGATATCGGACTGATTTTGAAAAGCGTATGAAAGAAAAATATCATTTTAAATATATTGAGAAAAATTTTGCCGGTGCTATCAAAGCCGCCGCGAAAAGAAAAAAGGAGGAGAATGAAAAGAGGAAACAAGCTAAAAAGTGATTTAATCATCCTGATCATTTTGCTTTTTGTTTTCAGAATTTTTGCTGCTGCTCATCCGCCTGTTGAAAAATATCCTTATCCCGGTTTTTCCGATCTGGCCGGAAAAGCCCAATGGCTGCAACAGGATTTGCGCCGTAACAATTTGCAGTATGGCCTGGTGATGCCGCGCGTTCTTTTGCCTCCCCAAGGCAATGCTGATCATTCATCTGCGCACCAGGAAGACGGAGGCAACCGATCAGGGCCCTATCTGGCGGCGCTCGGTTTTCAGTACGCTGTAACTCATGACACTAAAGTGCTCAGGTGGGCAAATGAAACTTTTGCTGCTATCGAGATTCTGGAAAAAGTGACCGGCATTCCCGGCTGCCTGGCGCGAAGCTTTAACCTTTCCGAAAAACCCCAACGCCATGAACAGTGGTTCTTTTTCCCCGGCGAATGGCACCAATCCACGAGCATGCCCGGCTACCGCTGGCTTGGTGATCCTAGTTCCGATACGATGACAAATTTATTATACGGCTTGGCAATTTATTATGATCTTGCTGCTGATGCTTCCCACAAGCAACGGGTGAAAGAGCTGGTGGATCGGATTGTAACCCGCGAGATGAATCAAGGTATGCGCATCGTCGATGTGGACGGCAAGATGACGTTGTGGGGAAATTATAATCCGCATCTTGCCCATGAAATGATCAACTCGCTTTTGCCCCTGGGGCATCTCAAAATTGCTTACCACCTCACCGGTGCAGGGCGCTTTCAATTCAAGTATATGGAATTAATTAAAAAGTATGGATACGCAGATCAGGCCATCCTTGCAAATTCATTCAAGCCTCCGACCGTTCCCTGGGACACCAAGCTCGGCATGGAGGCATTGTATCATCTTTTATCGTATGAAGATGATCCGTTGCTGCGCAATAAGTACCTGGCCTCTTTGGAAAGATATTGGCTGACGCAAAAGAATAAGAATTTTGTTGCTTTTCAGGTGACGTACAAGCATTTCGTTCCCGACAATAATGGTTTTAGCGAAAAATCCTTGGAGTCTTTGGTGAATTGGAAAGGTGCATGGCGTCAACACCGTGACGAATGGCTGCGCCAGGAGGGCGGGCCGATGCATGTTGTGGGAACGTGGCAGGAACCGGCGCAGGAATACCTTCGTGCCTATTGGAGCGCTCGATATTATAAGCTTTTAACAGCGGATAACAATCTTGGTTCCGGCGATCCTCCGCAGTGGGCTAAGCCGACAAAAGATAAATTTGCGGGGATGGTTTTTGTACCCGGAGGGACTTTTATCATGGGTAGCAATATTGGCGATGCGGATGAATATCCGCAGAGCATTGTCAATGTCAAACCTTTTTACATTGATCGCTTTGAAGTAAGCAATAAAGAGTATGCCCGTTTCAATCCTGATCATCATTATTCTCCTGAAAAAACGGATGCCCCGGTTTTAAATGTGAGTTGGTATGATGCCGCAGCTTTTGCAAAATGGGCGGGCAAGAGATTGCCGACCGAGGCCGAGTGGGAAAAAGCTGCTCGCGGCACAGACGGCCGGAAATACCCATGGGGAAATATTCATGACATGAGCTTCGCCGAACCGGACGGCGTAGTGCAGGAGGCTGCATGGCGTGCCGGCAAAAGTCCTTATGGTGCGTACTGGATGGCAGGTGGAGCTTGGGAGTGGACAGCAGATTGGTACAAGCCTTATCCTGGCAATACAACTTTTAGTCCGGCTTACGGGGAAATTTATAAAGTGATTCGTGGCGCCACGGCTTTTGCCGATCCCAGCATGCAGCGCTGCGCCCATCGCTATTATCTCGATCCGACGACGCATGTCAGCGGTTATCCGGTGGGATTTCGCTGTGTGAAAGATGCGGAGTAGACAACGATACTTACTAACTCGCACCCACGCTCCGCGTGGGCGCGAGTCGCGGACGCTCTGCGTCAAGAAAGGATGTGAATATGGAGTGTATTGTTGAGACTGAAAAAGTTTGGTAGGTTTCTGGACGCGGAGCGTCCAATAGGCATTCCTCCGCAGAGCGGAGGAACGAGATAAAAAAGAGATTAAAGTCATGTTATAGAAAGGGGAAAACAAAATGGGACGAAGCAGATATAAAGTCGTTGATGATGAATATCCATATTTTTTTACTTGCACCATTGTAAATTGGTTACCCTTTTTCTCCAGCCCGGAGATTGTCGAATTCATCATTAATTCCTGGAAATTTTTGCAAACCCAAAGAGATGTTGTTTTTTATGCATACATTATTATGGAAAACCACCTTCACTTTATTGCTTCTTCTCAGGAAATTTCACAAAAAGTTGGTCAGTTTAAATCATTCACGGCCAGAACGATAATAGATTATTTTGTAGATAAAAGATAAAAACGCCTTGGGAGTTTTACGATTATTGAAATTCAGCAAGAGCGCCCACAAAGCAGATAGATCATATCAATTATGGCAAGAAGGGAGTCATCCTGAGCAGATACAGAGCCGCGAAATGATGATGCAGAAAACTGAATATATTCACAATAACCCTGTCAAACGAGGATATATTGAGGATCCTGTTCACTGGCTGTATTCGAGTGCAAGAAATTATGCGGGTATGGAAGGGATTATTGAGATTGAAAAAGTCTGGTAGGTTACGGGACGCGGAGCGTCCTGGAGGCATTCCTCCGCAGAGCGGAGGAACGAGATTACATACTTGCCTCGCATCCTTGCTTTTTGACTGCATTCTCGCACCCACGCTCCGCGTGGGCGCGGATTCGCGGACGCTCAGCGTCAAGTAAAAAGAATGGAAAACGAAATGAAAAAGAGTTTACTCATTGTTGTGCTATTATTACCAATAATTTTATTCAGCCAGCACAATATCATCATCGACGGTCAGTTCGATGACTGGAATGCCGTTACAACTGTCGTCACTGATTCGGCGCATGATGAACATGATACCGACTGGTTCGGTGACGGGCTTCCTCAACCCGTGCCGCGCAAATACAGTGACATTGATATTCTCGAAGCAAAGTTTACCCACGACAAAGAGAATCTTTACGCTTATGTCAAGGCAAGCGGGATCGTCGGCAGAACCTCCAGCAGTGCGGACGGGCAAAAGGCGGGCAGATATTATTATATTATTACCATCGATGTGGACAACAACGACTCGACCGGCTACGCACTGCAGGAAGGCAACTACTGGCCCAATTCCACCGGTTATGATGTGAACATGGAAGTCGAGTTTTATGACGGCGCCTTTAACACCGGCCACTATATTCACCATGATTTTTTAAATGACGCAGAACTTGCTCAGGGAAGTATCGACCTTCATAATCATATTTTGCGACTCGGTCCGGGGACGTACGATTATTATACGCAGTGGGTGGTTTTTCCGGATTCCAGCATTGTTGAGGTTTCGGACAGGGGCCCCGTTTACCAGGGCATCATCGAAGTGGCCGTTTCGGCGGATGGCCACGAAGCGGAAATGAAAGCGCCGATGTGGGGCTGGTTTGGGGATGAGAACGGCGTACCGACCATCCAGTTGGGCGATACTCTGGACATTTCTTTTTCTCTGGAAGCAAGCGGTGAGCTTTCCGAATCGGCGATAGAGGCCGGGTACAATGGCAGCAAATCGGTCTGGGGATCGGACACGGCGGAACCGATTCAAGGTTATGTCCTGACCGACTTGTGGAGTGGCGTAAAGCAACGAGCCGCCTCAAGGCCGGAATCTTTTCACTTGAAACAAAATTATCCCAATCCCTTCAATCCGCAAACAACGATCAGCTACTCCCTTTATGAAAAGGCGCCGGTGCGTCTTTTTGTTGCCAATTCAAATGGCCAGATTGTTCGCCGTCTCGTCAACAATGTGCAGCAAGCCGGTGAATATTCGTTGCAGTGGGATGGACGGGATGAAAATGGAAAAGCGATGACGAGCGGAATTTATTTTACTGTATTAAAATCGGCGGGCACGCAAAAAGTCCGGTGCATGATTTTGTTGAGATAGAGGAAAAAATCAGTCCAGTGCTTCAGCCAATTCCATACAAATTGTATCATAAAGCAAAAGCCCTTCCCGGGTAAGACAAAGATGGCCGTTTTTAATCGTCAGCAGTCGCCCTTTGGATGATGGAGAAAAGGGGGCCGTTTTGGCAAGTCCTCCCATTTTTTCAATGACTTTTTTGCTTTGATCTGTCAGGCTGCAGCCGGTTTGTTTTTGCCAATGTTTCAGATTGATTCCTTCCACCCGCCGGAGACCCAAAAGTAAGAGTTCTAACTTGCGATGATCCTGCGATATTTCTTCCTCGTTTTCGATCGGCAAATTTCCTTTATCAAGATGCTGCAAATACTTGCTTACATCTGCTACATTCCACTGCCGGCGCCGGCCGTTGTAAGAATGCGCAGAAGGGCCAAGCCCAAGATAGGGCGAGTCGTCCCAGTACTTTTGATTGTGGCGGGAGCGAAAGCCGGGAAGTGCAAAACTTGATATTTCATAGTGTTCATATCCGGCATCCTGCAAAAACTGTTTTCCCAAAAGATACATTTGTCGTTCCAGCTCTTCACTGCATTTTTCAACTTTTCCCAGGCGAAGGGATATTGTCAATGGCGTTCCTTCCTCAAAAGTCAGACCGTACATTGAAATGTGCTGCGGCTTTAGCCTGATAGCTTTTCTGAGGTTGTTTTCCCAGTCGCGGAGTGTTTGGCCGGGAAGCGCAAAAATAAGATCAATACCGATATTTTGAAACCCCGCTTTTTGTGCGGATAAAATTGCTTTTTCCGCCTGGGCAGCCGAGTGAATACGCGTGAGGAATTTTAAATCGCGGTCGTTAAAGGATTGCGTGCCGATGGTCAGGCGATTTATCCCGGCGTTCAAATAATCTTTAAAGGGACTTGATTCCAGAGTACCGGGATTAGCTTCCAGGGAAATTTCGATATCTTTTGTAACGGGGAATGCATTCCGGATGAGAGAGATTATTTTTTCCACTTGCCGGGGAGAGAGAAGAGAAGGCGTTCCTCCGCCAAAATAGAGTGTGGAAAAAGAAAACCCTCCAAAGGGAGGGTTTTTTTCATACAGTTTAATCTCTTTTTGTAACGCATTGATGTATTTTAATTTCGGACTCTGATCGGTAATCGAATAAAAATCGCAATAGTTGCACTTGTGTTTGCAAAACGGAACGTGGATGTATAATGCCGCTTTAGTCATTTGCTAACGAATGATATTAAAAATTCTGTTCCAGCGAACTTTGTGGAAAATATTCCAAATCGGCCCGTATTTGTCCCATGAAAGATAAATGATCAGCGCTTCGCCGACAATGTTTTGCTTGGGCATGAAACCCCAGCTTCGGCTGTCAGCGCTGTTATCCCGGTTGTCTCCCATCATAAAAAATGAATCTTTGGGTACGATGATAGGACCATAATTCCGGTTGCGCGGACGAATGCCGTCAAAGAAACGGATGGTATAGTGCTGACCTTGAGGCGTTGTAACATCATAATAATTGATATAGTGAGATGCTTCCATATCCCATTTTTTGCGAAGAAATTTCAATTTCTCCCGGACATGACCATTAATATAAACCGCCCCGTTTTTGACTTCCAGTGTATCGCCGCCAACAGCGACGCAGCGTTTAATATAATCGAGCGTTTCATCTTTGGGATACTTGAAGACAATAATATCTCCCCGCTTTGGTTTTTTAACAGCCGGAAAACGAAAGGATGGCAGGTGAATATTCACTATTGGAATTCTGTCCGGTGTTTTTGCACCATAAACAAATTTGTTAACGAGTAAAAAGTCGCCGACAAGCAGTGTGTCTTTCATCGAACCGGTTGGAATGCGAAAAGCCTGGATAACGAATGCACGAAGAATAAGTGCTGCAATAATCGCGAATGCGAATGCTTCGACATATTCGCGAATGATATTTTTTCCTTTTCCGTCCATTTAAATTCCTTTCAAACGTATAGCCTATCATTGACTTGAAAAAAAAACGTGTTTCGGTAATATAAAAGTTTTAATTCAAAAAATCCATTCAAGTTTTTCTAACCGTCGTACGGCATTTCGTGTTCCCGCCCAAATTATTGTAATGCAATACAGCGAAGATAAAACAACCCCGGCATAAAGGTTTGTGTAATGACTTGTAAAGGAGACGATAAGAACACCGAAAAGAAACATTAAACTTGTGAAAAAAGAGAGCTGCAAAAGTCCGTGTAAATGCAGCATTCGTTTTGGATTGTCCCAGTCGAATCTGGCATATTTTACTCCCAGGAAAATGCCAATTCCGATGGACGCCAGAATAACGAACGGCGAAAACCAAAGGACGACCTGGAATACATAGTGAGGACTTTTTAGTCTGAATGCCAGAAACCATGTCGCGGAAATCACGATTGCCAATATGGATATAAAAGAAAACGAAATTTTGGCCAGGATTATTTTTCCTGAACTGAGCGGAAAACTTTTCATCAACCCATAAGAAATGCCTTCAAGGGGAATGAGCCGTGAAGACAGACTGGCCGACATGAGCGAGGCGAACAGTAATAGAAAAACATAGGGAAAATAATTATTCCATACTCGTCCCAAATCACCGCTATCGTTTTTGATAATCAGCGGAAAGACAATCATCATTGTGAAAAAAAAGAAAATTTGTGTCAGATGACGGCTGTCGCGGTAGATCAATTTTATATCGCGATCGATGATGGCAAGGATTGTTTTTGTCGTTGTAACAGCCCCGGCGCTTTTGGGAAAAATTTTAAATCTATGTCTTTTAATTTTTGTTCCCTGATTGATATTAACCAGATCATTTCGATAGGTCCAGTCGATAAAAGCAGCGCTCAGGTAAAAGCAAAGCAGTGACAATGCTAAAAGCATGAAAAAGTAAAGTGCTGCTGTTCCTATAAATCCGTCTTTTAAGCGAAACAACATTTTTATCAACCATTCGGAAGGAAACACGGAAAATATTTTTAATACGGTCTGATGTCCGAAATGAGTGCTCAGCACGGGAGCAAAGTCGGAAGAACGGGGATCGAGGCGCGAAAGACGCAGAAACTGAAATCCTGTCCAGGCCAGAAGGAAGGCGATACCAACCAAAGCTGTCGCCAGATTTTTAGCTCGTTTGACAGTGATAATGCGGATGAGCAAGACAGCGGCGATAATGGATAAAAAATTTGGGATAATGAGAAAAAACAGGGAAGCAATAAACGCAATAATATAAAAATAAACGGGCGCCTTGGTCGCAGCCGCCAGTGCGCCCAAAAGAGGAAAGCCAAGATAATAAAACAGCGTTGAATTGAAAAAGGCTGCCTGAAGAAATTTAAATTGAAAAACGGTTCGTCTTTCAATGGGAGAAGAAAGCAGCAGGGGCAAGTCTTTGCCAAGGAATTCATAATGCAAAATGATGGGAACGCCGCTGATTGCAAGGAGAAACAAAAGTCCCATGAATGTGCCGGACATAAAATTGTAGAGCGTGTTTGGAGAAAATTCAGGGAGATAAAGCCACGCCTGGAACATACCTTTTGCGGCCTGGAAAATCCAAATGGGCAGAGCCAGCATGGTGAGCAGAAATAAAACCCGCCATTTTGATTTTCCTCCAACGCCTCTTGACCAGCCGTTTTTTGCAATGCACCACTGATTTTGGAATAATTTGAAAAGCATGGTTTAAAATGTTTCCAAAAAATCTTTTACTTTGGATTGGTATGGTGTTCCGGTGAGTTCGAGAAAGATGTCTTCCAGAGAACCGCCCGGCGAGGAAGAATTTGCTCGCAATTCGTTCAGCGTTCCGACCGCCAAAAGTTTTCCCTTATCGATAATTCCCACACGGTCGCACATCTGTTCTGCGATTTCGAGGATATGCGTGGACATGAAAACAGTTGTTCCCTTTGCAACAAGTCCGCGAAGCAAATCTTTCAGGTTGCGTACCGCGTGCGGGTCCAGACCCATTGTAGGTTCGTCCAAAAAAAGCACTGCCGGTTCGTGGATTAAAGCAGCAACAAGCGCGACCTTTTGTTTCATCCCATGAGAAAAATCTTCAATTAAATCGTCTAA
>JAADGR010000042.1:9025-15774 GCA_013152225.1 Calditrichota bacterium | reverse complement strand
ATGGATCATTGAACGAAGTAAATTCAGGATAATGATTCAACTCTCCTGTTGCACTAAATGGAACTGTATACGTACCGCCGGGAAGACTGGAGGTGGCAATCACTTTGTTCTTGACGATATTCAGGGCGTATGGCCCAAGTTGCCATTTTGCAGCAGCAACGCCGTTACGGTCCGAAAGTACCGGCTGCGGAGTAACTATTTTACCCTGACCCTCCGTTACCACAAAGCTAACAATTCCACCCGGTGCAGGATTGCCAAAGCGATCTTTGACAAGCACTTTTATAGGATCGTTAAGAATTTTGCCCATTTCCATTTTCTGGTTATTGCCGGCAAATTCTTCCATGCTGTTAGGATAATCCGGCAGCCCCTTAGCGGAAAATTCTCTATAGCTAGGAAGCAGGTTTGTACCGGATGCACGCACTATATTCAGCCCTGCGTGTTTTCCCAGAGTATAATAGACACTGGCCAGTCCTGCCTGGTTGGTCGGTTTCGTCAAGACCTTCACGGGATTATCAACAGTACCGCCCTCCAGTGAGCCGGCGCCGTCAACCGTGGCGTCTTCAACAACGCGAAAGGTGATCATCGTGCCTGGTACCGCATTACCATAGTCATCCGTCGCTTTGACAACAAACGATCAATGGCTGCGCCACGATGGCGCTGTCGCCCGAACCCGATACATAGATAATTGTAGTTGCATTAATGGAAATCGATGTTTCATAAAAAGTTGTACTGACCGACGGATATTGCGTTAGCGAAGCAGTTATGATATTCAGTGTTTGCGCATCTTTGCCAGCAACAATTTCGGCACAGGATTTTCCATATTCGTCTGTTTTCACGGGATTATTACTGACAATATCTCCGTCGTTTAGTTTTATTTCATAAAGGACATTTTGTCCCCACACGGGCCAGCCGTTAGCATCTACAAGCTGAACGCATAACGGTTCGGGTAGCTTTTGCCCTGCATTGGCAGTCTGGTTATCTCCGCCGATTTTAACAAAGTTAAAGGGCTGCGTTGGCGCAAGACCTGTTTCAGTAAAACGGCCGGGAGAATTATTCAATCCATTGGCACGCGCTTCGACCGTATTGACACCCGCTTGTGTTCCCAGCCTCAACCTGGAAAAAGCAATGCCGGCGCTGTCGGTAACGACGGGCTGGGTTTCCAAAATCTGCCCGCCGCCATAAGTTACAGAAAATCGAACCGGATAATTTGCAATCCTGTTACCGAACTTGTCGGTTATCGATACCTTAAGAGACTCGGGCAGAACCGTACCGACGTTCCGTACCTGGGCGTCGCCATTTGGTTGCGGGGCTTTGTTAATAGCCGAAGCCATATCAGGCGTAAAACGCACCGTGACGCTGTCACCGATTTCAACATTGCTGTTAATATCATGCGCCGACACCATTTTTGCTTCGGCGATGCGGGAGGATATTTTCCCGGTTACCTGGCCGGTGGCATCCGACACGCTCATGGGTTGTTCCACTGTGTTTCCTTCACCGGTAGCGGCAAGGGTTACTGCTTTGCCGTCCACGGGATTGCCGAATTTATCATGCAACGTAACGACAATTGTAAGTTTATTCGCTCCGTCGGAAACAACCGCTTCGGCAGGAAAAGCCTGGATCGATGAAGCCATTGCATTTGTTTTGCCTGCGTGGGCTGTTGCGGTAAACTTGAATCCGGAACGATCCAGATCGTCAGAACCATTTTTTGAAGTCACTTCAACCTGATATTGGCCTGTTTTTTTACCCAAACGCCATTTGATCTTGGCGATACCGGTCGTTGGATTGGTAATCACACTTGTATCCCTCGCAGTACCATCACCCAAAGCCCCGATCAAAGAATCAGCCAAGCCTTGAACAGGTAGAATACGGAACTTTATCGATTGCCCGCCCACATTATTTCCAAAATTATCCTGGGCCGCAACTTCCAATTCCGTTGGCAGGAACTCATCAACTGTTCCTTCCTGATGGTCTCCACGGAAATCATTCATTTGCGTTGCGTCGGTAACTTTCCCCGTCACATAAAAAACCATGGGCGAGCCAACCAAATGTTCTATTTCATTTTTCATAGCACTAACACGCACCTGGTTGATATTTACACCGCCCTTGTTGCCAAGAGTAAAATTAACCGAGGCAATTCCGTTCGAGTCTGTCGTCTTTTCCTTCATTGTCACATCACCCTCAGGAGCATCCAATGATCCACCGTTGGCGGTCTCGTGACTAAGCACCTCAAATTTGACTTTATAGTTCCCAACAGGATTATTAAATCTATCGGTAACTTTTACTTTTAATTGGACTGTCGCCCCGAGATTTGCCTCCAACTGCGTTGTCGAGTCCGTAACCGAGAACACTTTATAAGCGCTGTCCGTCACCGCAGAAACAGTAAATGTATGCGGCGAGTTGACAAGATCAACATTATTTCGTTTGGAGCTTGCAACCAGCTTGTTGTTTTCCGAACCCGGCTGCGGGCCCAAATACCAATTCACTGTTGCTATGCCGTCCGCGTCCGATTTGATAAGCTGCGTTATCTGACCTTCAACTTCAAGGTAGCCCTTGTTTCCGTTCACATCCTGCACAGTAAAAGTAACCGGCTGGTCGGGCACGGGATTGCCGTACTTGTCGACAATTGTAACTTTCATTGGGCCTGTTGCCAGCATTTTACCCACCCGGCCAAAAGGATCGTGCGTCAGGTCCGGTTTCATCGAGTCGGCAATGTCGGGTTTAGCAGAGGCTTTAAACGTGAGCAGCGGGTTGTTGGGAACACTGGATGTTACCTCAACAAGATTGTTCTCAGTGCCGCTGACCGTCCCGAGGGTCCAATCGACTGCTGCATGGCCGTCATCACCTGTGGGCAGCGTGACATTTGCTGCGCCGTTGACCGTACCGCCTCCGGCAGTTATATTGAACGTAACCGGAATATTGGGAACCAGGTTGCCGAACCTGTCGACAATTTTGACCTCAACCTTTTGCGACAATAGCTTACCAACAGTCCCCTTTAATGTTGTATCCGGTGTAATTGCCACCATGCTGTCGGCCGGGCCGACAACTGCTGTAGCGGTAAACTGCATCGGACTATCCTGCAGCGCAGCACCGTTCGGCTTTTTGCCGCTGGCCTGAAGAAAGACATTCCCCGGAGGAGATTCCGGCATAATCCAGTTAATTGTTGCATAACCGCTGTCGGCGGTAACGACATCTTTGGATGTGCCTTCGCCCATGTCGTCCAGCAATTTGCCGTTTCCCGGCTGCACGACAAAATTAACCACGTGGCCCTTCACGCCATTGCCAAAAGTATCCGTTACCCGCACGCGAATCGGTTTTTGTAAAGCAACACCGACCTGCTGCGTTTTGCCATCACTTGCAATATCTTTCACAAGCTTTTCGGCTGCTTTTGGCAGACCGGTTGCTTTAAATGTAACCGGCGAACCTTCCAGCGCATCGCCGGTCCCGTCGGTTCTTATCGCGGAAGCTTCAACCACATGGACGCTGTCGCCGGCCAGTGTTCCGAGAGTTAATGTTGCCGAGGCCAGACCATCCGCATTTGTCGTTTTGGTAACTTCAGGCAGTCCACCGATATTGCCGTTTCCGGCCACAACTTTAAAAACAACCGATTGATTCTCCACCGGGTTACCAAAAGGATCAAGCGCTTTGACAAAAAAAGCATTATCCAAAGTCGTTGTAACCTCAGCCGATTGTCCCCGGCCGGAAACATACACAATCGATTTGGCAACGCGCACAGTGGGGGTAGCTGTAAATTCTTCACTGGGAACAGTTGTACCAACCACTTCCGCGGTCACCGTATGAACTTTATTTAATTCGCTGCCATAGGTCATCGTTACACTGACTTTTCCTTCGGGATCGGTCGTCAAAGTCGTGTCCCTGTTTCCTAGAGTGCCAAAATAGGCATCGGTTGGGTCGGTGATTGTAAACTTGACATCCCGGCCTGGAACAGAGAAGTCATTGGCATCCGTTACCTGGGCAACAAAAGGTTCATTCGTTGGCAAGCCGACGGCACCGTTTTGTCCATCTCCGGAAAGCTTGACAAGGTGAGCCGGGTCGCCCTGGATCGCATTTGCATTAAATACGATGGGGCTGCCGGTCAGATCGGGTGTCCTTGCCTCTACCTTATTCGTGTCCAGATCGCCTAATTTCCATCTTGCTTTTGCCTCCCCGTTGGCATCCGTGTTAATTATAACAGTTTGTTCTGTCGGCGTTGTCGTTGTTCCTACTGCACCGTTTCCTGCCGTAACAGCAAATTCGACGGGATAACCCTGGAATGGTGTATTATCTTGCGCAAGCACTTTGACAGTCGGTGAATCATCAAATGGCAATACACTTCCCGCTTGGCCGGTCACGTCGCCCGCAGGAGAAACACGCTGCAAGCTCGACGCCGGGTTAAGGACATTGACGGTTTTAGTAACCGGCGACCCAATGAGTGGAGTACCATCAGATTTATTCGCGGTCGCCTGCACAATGACCTGCCCTGAAGCCGTGGCATCAAGAGTTAAACCGACAACAGCAACACCCTGCGAGTTTGTTACTGACGATGATGCCGAAAGCTGACCCGCGCCCTGGGCAATGGCCCAACTAACGGTTTTATTTGGCACTGCATTGTCAAATTTATCCCACACCGTAACCTGCAAATTCAAAGTTTTCGTAGGATGTTCTTCCAGTGTTTCGTTGTTACCTATCTTGTAAGCATCCGTCGACTCGATTTTTTCTGTAAACTCGACAGGAGAACCGGTCAAGGATGTGCCGTCATTTTTCTCGCCGGTTACATGAATAATTATATTCTGGCTTGCATCGGTACCTAATTGGACATGGGTTTGTGCAAAGCCGAGAGAATCGGTAACATTGGGAAAATCCGGGCCTTCACCACCCATGCCACTGGGGGCGGAACCGCCGTCTTTTTGGATTAAAAATTTGTCAAAATTAAAAGGTGATTCGTAAGCAAAAATCTTCATAACATGTGAGCCATTATCAATAACCGCATTGTTTATAACCGGTATCCACGCCCAGGACCCCTGGTTATTGGCATCCACATCAAAACGCACGGAATCGGCATTGTCGATACCGACATAGGCGGTGTTATGGCTCCCATCCGGAGAAAAGACACGGAGGTAAATGTCATAGGCTCCTGAATCAGGTGTAAAAAACGGAACCTCAACCAGTTTTTTGCCGCGCAACCCCGTGACCCAGGTATAAGTTACATATTCTCCATTAGAGGCATCAGGACTTTGCTCAATCGTCGAGGTTTCATACAGTCGTCCGGACTCGACTTCTTTCCAGATATTGCCGTCAAAAACAAAATTGTCAATATCGGGAAGGGTTGCGTCACCTTGCATAACCTGAAAGTCCAAAAGAACGCCTTGGACACCGGTATCGTTGGCATCGGTAACCTGCACCTTAATCGGCTCCGGAAGCTGCGTATTCGGCTGACCGGCTTGCAGGTCCCCTGAAATCTTTAATATATTTTGAGGATTGTTCGTTGCACCGGGATAACAGGCCCAAAAATTATCGATATTGTTCACATTATCATAAGTGACGCCGCCGCCCCATTGAAATGTCCCGACATACAAATTTGCCAGATCGCTGGCGTTGGATAATGTAAAAGTCGCATCGAGTTGGTCATTGACATAAAACTTAACTTCTTTCTGCGTCCCGGTCGCATCATCTGTAATTTCAGCTTTAATAATATCACCTGGAGCAGGAGCAGCCTGCGAAACGTTTGCCCCTTGTATCTTGTTTCCAAGAGCACCATTCACTATTTCATATACGTCCAAAGTCTCTTTACGGTAAAGAAAATAACCATTTGCACTTGCAGGATCAGAGTTGTCGAGTAATATGGCTAAACCTCCCGGTATATATCCGGATAGGGGTGCGCTGTTGGTGGCGCTCCATTGTAATTTAGCGGCAACAGCTCCAGGCTTCTGGTAAACGGCCAGATAGCTCCAACCGCTTGCTGTCGTTTGCAGCGCCAACTCGCCGCTTTCGATGAAATGCTCTGCGGTAACAGACCAATTCGAGCCAATGTCCACGCGATCAAAATCATCCAGTTGGCAGCTATAAGTTGCGGAGCCGCCACCACTTCCGGCATCGGTAGTTGCGCTCGCATCATTGGAAAGAGATGACCAGTTGTTGGCTTCATCTCTCACTTTCATAGCAAAATGATAAAGTGTGCTGGCACTTAAGCCGCTCACCGTCATCGACTCTGCACTGCCGCTGGCCGAAGGTGTCGGCTCACCGGTCACAGCAGTAGCGTTGTCAAAATCGGTATCTGAAGTAATCGAGCTTGTGGAATAGCGAATATCATAAGCAGAGGCTGTGCCGGTAGCGCCGTCATCGCCGGTTGCCGTCCAGGAAAGAGAAATGGAACTGGAACTGGCTGCACTCGCCGCCAAATTAGTGACTGCATCGGGAGGCGTTGTGTCCGAGCTTTGGGAGACATATTCCGAGGTAAACTCTTCAATATCATTATTATACGAATCGCCGCCGTACAACATGACACCGGCATACGCAGTCGTCAGGTCAACGGTGTGTCCGGCATCCGTCAATGTACCTGCGGAAGCTCCGTTAACATACACCGTAAATTCCCAGGCCGAGGCGTCCCATTTGACCTGAAAATCATCACCGGGAGAAACGGACAAGGCTGTAGATTTCTCATCGTATTTTGTTGTCGTTGCGGAACCGTTTTGTATTTGATATAACCGGATGGAACCGCTGTACAGATAAATCAGGTAACCGCTCGCTGATTT
>JAADGR010000042.1:0-8960 GCA_013152225.1 Calditrichota bacterium | reverse complement strand
CCGTTCGCAGGCCAAAGAATCGTTGCCTGATTCGGGTTTGAAACGTTATACACAGCTAAAAAGCTGTCCCAACCGGTTGTGCTGGATTGGTTGTGCATATTCCCGTTGAGGATGACAAGGTCAGTGTTGGCGTCCCATGAGGCACCCAGCGCGCCATCCGCCCGCTCAAAATTATCCGTTGCCGCCCACGCTCCGGCAGCCCAAAGCACACTCACTGTTAAAAGTGCGAGAACTACTAACCGAGGAGTTGAAAGTCTCGTCATCATGGCTCTTAAACCTCCGTGAAATTATAAGTGTTATGTTTCAGTGCAGTACACATGTTTGTAGGTGCTACAGAGAAACTTTGCATTGTTTTTCTTTAATTGTTAAAAAACAACAAGGTGTTTGTATATTTGCATATAATAAAACAAAGAATGTGCCAGGAGAACGATGATTAATTAATAATTAATAATGAAAAACGAAGAGAGACGATGGATGGTGGATGGTGAAAGATGGAAATAACAAAGCACAGGGGACGGCTCTTTTGAAATAAATTTGTAAAAAGATTTAATTGGAATGGAACAGGAGCAGCAGCGGCGGAAAGGTGAAAGATAAAACGGCTTGAAAAAAAGAAACCGGAAATGCCCTTCCCAAGCATTCCGGTTTCCGGTTTTCATTATGCGTTATTCGCTATTCGCTAATACCTCATTATTCACTTTTCATTATTCGTTTTTCATTTTTCACTATTCATTGCTCTTTTCACGGCCTGATAATTCGCAAATGCTTCGGAGCGGAAGGAGGAATCAGATCAGGATGGTCACCAAGGTAGCGGAAACGCATTCCGTCTGCGAGGATGTAGCCGGACGTTTTGTTGTTTATTTGGATATAACTCACGGTTCCTTTCGGAAAATAAACAATGGCCAGTTTTTTCCAATTGCCTGCATTTCTCGTCTGGTCGATTACGCCGCTCATTTTAATATCACCATCCACAACGATTTTAAATGGGGTTTGCGAACTGGCAGGATTATCCAACCAGCCGTGCCACTCGGCAATTTCATAATAACCCGGCACGCCAATGGCAGGACGAAAAGTCGCGGTTGATAACCCGGCGCCCGGCGGCGCATAAGCATATCCAATGCCGTCATCGATTACTGAACCATTCACCGGCGATCCTTCAAATTGAGAAAAACATGGATTTCGATCCGGCCAGGGATCGTTGGTGTCGCGTACTTCTGTCCAGTCGCCGGCTAATTCCACCGGCTCGCTGGCAGGGGATGTATCGTTATTAAATGTATTGCCCACCGTAATATCCGCAACCACAGTAACGGGTTCCTTGAACAGCAAAATGCCGTCGCCCTGGTTATCTCTTTCCCTTTTTCTTTTTTGACCGTAAAGCTCAATAGAAGTAAATAACTGTCCGTTGTTAAAATCCGGGTCCTGGCCGCCGCGAAATCTGTAATACGGACCTTCATACCCGGTTTTCCCTTCCAGTTCGCTTGCATTGACGGTAATGACTTCTCCGGTCGGATTACAGATCGCCGCGCCTTTGGTAAAGAATCGCACCCACGCGCCGCTCGGCAATTCCTGCGGCTCCGAAGAAGGATAGCCAAGGTCCGTATCAAACTCGTCATGATAAAATGTGATATAATAATAATCGCCAAAAGTGCGTCCGTAAAAGCAGCCGGAAAGAAGTGCGGTGGTCAAACCATAACGCATACGGTTAAAAGTATTCTTTCCCCATTCCGCACGGCTCTCTCTTTCATAATCAATAATCATGGTGAAATTCGTTATACCACGCTCCTGCATTTTCTGATCCCATTTGCGGTTGACGTTCATCATGGATTCCCAATTGGTGGAGAAACGCATAAACCCTTCCCACAACATACCTTCGACAGTATCCAATCCATAGTTGTCTTCTGCTGCGCCGGTATTCAAAGTAACAATTGACCATTTACCGGGATGCAACTCGCTAAACTTTTGATGTTCGTATTCCAACATGGGAGTGATGCCCTCTTTCCAGCGATCGTTGACCCACGCCAGCCCTGCCTGGGCATAACCATGTTCATCCAAATCACTAATGTGATTGTAATTGAAATCAATACCGGCCTGTTTTTCGAAATCATCGAGCCAGAAATTAAGCCTGAAAGCATCATAAAACACACCGTCATAAACGCTGAAATCCTGTCTTCTGAAGCGATCATCAATAAACCAGCGCCATGTTTCTTTCCCATCAACCTTTGGCGCCAGCGAAGTCATGTTGTGCAGCATGCCAAAACCGCTCATTCGGTGCGGAAATTTGACGCTGTCGCCCACGGCATGATTCGAGTTGAGCCCATAATCTCCGCTGCTCGGAATTCCATAAATGCCGTTTTCATCTATACTGCGGTACTTGATCCAATCGTCCTCGCCCACAAGCGCGTATTTATGCCGCGTTGGCCAGGTATAATCACTGGCGGACTGGAAATGGATTTCCGTATCCCCTGCCTGGGCCGGGCTGGTCAACTTGTAAAATGCTGCGCAATAAGCAAACATCCCCGGCGGTTCCGTACCGGCCCAAACGCCCTGGCGACTGGTGCCGAAAATAAGAATATCGGGGTTCCAGGCCCGGATCGAGTCGTTCATCGCTTTGGCTTGTTCCTGCCGCAAACCATGAACGGCCAAATCGTATCTGGAAAAAAAATAGTCGGCAGCGCCTCCGGACGTGCCGTAAGGACTTTGAAAAACGGTTCGCGGAAAAGGAGGATTATAGTTTTGAGAAAAGAGAACTGCGGGTAGTAACAAAATCATTAAAATGAAAAGATTGGAAATGTACCTCTTTTGTTGATGTAAGATTTTCATTCGCTTCACCTTTGCGTTTAAGTACCAGACTGGAACATTAGCGTCCGTTACGTTGCAAATATTATGCAAGCCCGTGATGATTTTTTTTAACATCTTTAAAGAATCACTGACTTGGGCCATTTTTGCACAGCACAACAACAGGTTGTTTTTCATGCAATTCAAGCGCCATCGTTTTCAAGTTCATTCAAAATTACCGGCAGGGAATTAAGTGTAAACCCGAATTGAAAATCCGGGTTTCAAGATGGGAAGAGAATTGTCCCATAAAAACCACATTCTCCGTTTCAGGCAACGCTTTGCTCGCAATGACATTTTGGGACTTTTTACAAGCAACTCATGAATTCATTGTTTTAAAAAATATTTTTCATTATCTTTGCCGACTATTTATTTTCAGAACAACCACCAGACACTTTTCTGAACTCCCCGCTTCTAGCCACCGTGTCATGTCCGAAGCTCGGGTAGTAATTTTTTAAATACCGAAAAGGAACAAGAATGACAAATCTGAATAAACTCTTGCGCGAGCTGGAGCTTGTTGCTTTATGGAAAAAAAGAATTCCCCTGAATCCGTGGTATTTTGTTGAAGGACAAATAGATCCTGCTGACATTGCGAATTTTAATTATGAAAAGCTGCCCCTCAAACAAGTGCCCTGTTTATGGGGCGGATACGACAGGACCGGCTGGTTTTTTCACGATCTGAAAATTTCCGACGAGTTGGCCGGTGAAAAAGTCTATCTCCATATTAAAGCATCCGAATCGCTGTTGTTCGTTAACGGTCAACCTTACCAGGGCATGGACGAAAATCACAAAGAAACATTGCTGTTTGAAAAATGCCCGAAAGCAGCCAAGCTGCAATTGGCCCTCGAAGCATATAGCGGACGCAAAAGTGAACAACGATTATTTCACAAGGCTGAATTAAGAGTTGTCAATTATACCGGCTGGAAGATTTATTGGGCACTCTATAATGCCGTTCAGGTTTTACAGCAAATGGATTCCGAAAGCAGCCGGGCTGCCTCGTTCAACAACTTTTGCATTGAAACAGCACACAAGATCGATGCGCGCTGGCCCGGGAGTCGGGAGTATGAAAAATCACTGAAAACAGCGCTTGATTATTTTGAAAAAGGTATTAAGAATTTCACGGATAAATTGCCCCTCAAAATATGGACTATGGGACACAGTCACATCGATGTCGCGTGGTTGTGGACAGTTAAGGAAGTAAAAAGAAAATGCGGACGCACATTTTCGACAGCGCTTCGTCTCATGGATGAGTACAAGGATTTCCATTTTGTGCAAAGTCAACCGCAGCTTTATGCGTTCACAAAAGATCGTTACCCCGCTCTTTATGAACAGATCAAAACCAAAGTACGCGAAGGCCGCTGGGAGCCCGTCGGCGGCATGTGGGTGGAAGCCGACTGCAATGTTCCCAATGGCGAGTCTCTGGTGCGGCAAATTCTCTACGGCAAACGCTTTTTCGAAAAAGAGTTCGGCGTCGACGTCAATACGCTATGGCTGCCGGATGTTTTTGGTTACTCGTGGGCTTTGCCGCAAATTCTCAAGAAATCGGAAATCGATTATTTTTTCACAGCCAAACTTGCCTGGAATGATCGCAACGATTTTCCGTACAATGTTTTTTGGTGGCAGGGCGTTGACGGCACAAAACTTCTCAGCTACCTGACATTCAACTCGAACCTGTACAATTCGCACCTGGATGCCGCTCAACTCAAAGACGCTTTTAGCCGATTGCGGCAAAAACTTGTCATTAAAGATGCAATCATGTCCTTCGGCTATGGCGATGGCGGTGGCGGCGTAACGCGCGAAGAAATGGAAAACAGGGAATGGCTGAAAAAATCGCCGGCGCTCCCCGAATTGAAGAACGGTTCGGTGAAAGAATTTTTCGAAGAGTTGGCAAAAGATGGGAATCAATACCCAACCTGGGCGGACGAACTTTATTTTGAAAGGCACCGCGGCACGTACACCAGCCGGGCGCAGGCAAAACGCGATAACCGCAAATGTGAAGTCCGCCTGCGCGACGCAGAAATATTTTCGACTCTGGTTAAAGATACCCGGTCTTATCCGAAAACCGAATTCCAAAAAAACTGGCAAAACTTTTTAACCACACAATTTCACGATATCATCCCCGGCAGTTCAATCCCGGATGTTTATGTGGAAGCAAAAAATGTCTATCGGGATGTGCTGGATTTTGCCGCGAAAACGAGAGATATTTCTTTCGCCGAATTAGCAGCTTCGATCGACACAAGCAGCGCAGGTGCGGCTGCCGTAATTGTCTTTAATACACTTTCATGGTCACGGACAGACATCGTCAGATTGACGCTGCAGAGAAAAGACACAGATTTTCATCTGGTGGATGCCGACGGCCGGATCATTCCTCACCAGGTTGTGAACAACCAGCCAAAATGTGTGGAAATTCTGTTCGCTGCCAAAGACGTTCCGTCAATGGGCTATGCTGTTTTCAGCCTAGTTGAAGGAAAAGTGACGACCGCTGTCCCCGGCAACACGGTTGAAAAAACCTCGATTGAAACACCATTTTTTAAAATAGAAATGAACAATGCGGGACAGATCACTCGTCTGTTCGACAAAAGAATGAAAAGAGAAATTCTTCCAGAACATGAAGCAGGAAATGTATTCGAGACATTTTACGATTTCCCCAACGAGTGGGAAGCCTGGGACATCGATGCCGATGCTACGAAATATCCTCTTAACCTTTTCAAACCCAAAAGTGCCAAACTGGTCGACAACGGCCCTGTTTGTACAATCTTTGAAATCACGCTGAAATCGAAAAAATCGAAAATCAGTCAGTTCGTTCATTTCTATCACGATCTTCCCCGAATTGATTTTTCGACAAAAGTGGAATGGCATGAACGGCGGACATTACTCAAAGTGGCCTTTCCTGTGAATGTAGCAAAACCAAAAGTCAACTTTGAAATCCAGTTTGGTGCGATTGAAAGGAACAGCCAGCCGGGAAATTCGTATGACGAAGCCAGGTTCGAAGTCCCGGCTCAGCGCTGGGCGGATATTTCTTCCGACGAATGCGGCATTAGTTTGCTAAATGACTGCAAATACGGTTGCGACGCCAGAGGAAATCGTCTGCGCCTGACACTGCTGCGCTCCGCTTATTCCCCGGACCCAATTTCGCCCGGTGGCAGTGTGGATTATTCCGCCCCGGCAGACGAAGGCGAACATGAATTTCTCTATTCCATTTACCCGCACAGCGGCACATGGCAAAGTAGTGATACACCCCGCAGAGGTTATGAACTGAACAGTCCTTTGCACGCAATAACACAAAAACCGAAAAAAGGAAAATTGCCGGGTACTCGTTCATTCGTCGAAATCAAAAAAGGGGATTCGATTATCATTGAAACGCTCAAAATGGCGGAGGATTCGGAAGCCGTTATTTTAAGGCTCTATGAAAGTAAGGGCCATGAGGGTGAAGCGCAAATTGCCCTGCATTTACCGTTTGAAAATATTCAGGAATGCAATTTATTGGAAAGAAATGCCACGCCGGTGCGTTATACTAATGAGAGTTTATCATTTAAATATAAACCGTATGAGATTAAAACATTTATTCTGAGTTGATGTAACTGCTACAAAGGTATCCGGCAAAGTGTAAACAAGTTTTGATGGTAACCGGATCGCACGGTGTCATTCGTGAAAAGTCCAAAAATGTCATTGCGAGCGAAACGAAGCAATCTAAATGTCGACTAGAGTCCTGTTTTATAAAGATCGCTTCCCCGATAATTCGGGGTAAACTGTCGCTCCGCTCCTCGCGATGACATGCTTTTCGACTTTAAGAATTACTCATTTAATAAATTAATGATTATGCAAATGACTCAGCTAAATATTTTTTCAACAAGGAGTGCGGCGCCTTTATGCGCAGTGCAATCCATAAAGGGATTGCACTCCGAAGACCGTCATAATTTTGCAATAGCTGAAATATCTGCATAATCATAAATAAATTAATAAGAAAAAACACCTGTCAGAGGACTTGAAACCATGAGATTTTATCCTCCGTTCATTTTGCTTTTTTTCGTCATCGCTTTTTTCAGCCTCATCTTTTTCTTCATCATGCTGCAATTGCAAGTCATCAGCTTTGCATTTGAAAAACTGGGATTCAGTCCGTTCGGCGCATTTTTAATTCTTATGGGAACGCTGGTTGGCAGCCTTGTCAATATTCCCGTGCGCGAACTGCCCGGCCAGGAATTTATGGAACAAAGAGTGAACTTTTTTGGCATGCGCTATTCAATCCCGGTCATGCGGAATGAAAAAACCTTACTGGCTGTTAACCTTGGCGGAGCCGTCATCCCCGGCATCGTCTCTATTCTGCTTTGGTTGCACGGCAGTTTTTTCATTCCGCTATTGGCGGTGGTTGCTGTCAGCCTTGTGGTCAATCGTATTGCCCGGCCCGTCCCGGGATTGGGAATCGCCACACCGATTTTCGTCCCACCACTGGTTACGCTTGTCGTCGCCCTTTTGCTGGCGCCACACAATGCACCGCGTGTCGCCTACATTGCCGGCACATTGGGTACGCTCATTGGCGCCGATTTGATGAACCTCAGAAAAATCAGAGACCTGGGCGCGCCGGTCGCTTCCATTGGCGGTGCCGGTACTTTTGACGGCATTTTCGTTACCGGAATTATGGCGGTTCTTTTAGCATAACAGGAGCTTTCCTTTTGAGAAGGCGAACGAAGCACATGCTTATATCGAAGCAAGAAAGAACATCGGCAAAGTTGTCCTTGTCTCTTGATTTTTGAAAGAATTTTGGGGGCCATATCAAATCAAGTGGGAAAGAATAGTACGTTGCCTCTTTGTGCTATTAGATTTAAAAACAAAATGATTAAGGACAAAATAGTTGATTTATCCATAATTATTTTATCTTTTTTTGTCGAATAAAAATTACAGGAGAACATCACATGCAGCAAACAAACATGCCGCAACAACAGATTAATATTCAATTGGGAGAAAAAGAAGCGGAAGGAATTTATTCCAACCTGGCGTTGATCACTCACTCTGCCGCAGAATTTGTCATTGATTTTACCCGCGTGCTTCCGGGCGTTCCAAAAACCAAAGTTTACGCACGAATCATCATGACGCCGCAACATGCAAAATCGCTGCTCAAAGCGCTGGAGGACAATATTAAAAAGTTTGAATCGCAGTTTGGAGAAATCAAAGTACTATCCCAGGATCAAAAGGGTGTGCATCCCATTGGATTCCAACCCGAGACCGGCGCTAAAGAAAATGAAGAATAACATACTTTTGGGTTTGTAACAATACTTTTCAGTCGTGTCATTGCGAGCGGAACGGAGTGGAGTGGAGGAAAGCAATCTAATGGTTCACAGGCAGTTATGAGATTGCTTCGTCGTTCGTTCCTCACTCCTCGCAATGACAAACATCTGTTACATTTTAACCCTTCAGGAAAAAACAATCGTAACCTGCTGCCATGTAAAACGTACTGAGCTTTATAGCAAAAACACAATTTTTAAAATTCAGGCATTCATTGATGAAACAACGCGTACTCTTTTCAATTTTGTTTATATTTTCATTTCTCTCCTTGGCTTTTGCACAAGAAAAAGAAAACCTGGCCAAAATGGGTTTAGGGCTGGAATATGGTAACTGGAAACCCGGTACTCTGGATGATAACCCGGGCAACCCGTTTAAAAACGTGCGCGGGGCAGCGCCCTATTGCGGTCTGACTTTTGTTACTCCTTCATTTAAGAACTATTCGCTGCGTTTCAGCATTCTGCAGTGGCAGCAAAAGCATTTGGAGGATAGGACGAGTAAAGAATCGGTGACCTTGCGCCATTTTTCAGCAGAAATTAAAAATTTAATTATCGCGGAATCTAAAATTGTCCCTTATGTTTCCTATGGTATTTCGGCTATATGGTCGCGGGAAGTGCCTGTGGGTTCCGAGCGCGAAAAAATTCCGTTGGACAGAGCCGGCTATGGTGTAAACGTGGGCGCCGGTGTGGATTTGCAGGTTCTCGAACATTGGGCTATTGCCGCGGAATACCAATATATGTACGCGAAATTTACTAAAAAAGTCGGCCTGACGGACAACTATAGCGGACCGAAAATTTCATTCAAAATCATGTATTTGTTCTAATCTTTGACAACCGGAGCCCTGACGGGCATCC
>JAADGR010000025.1 GCA_013152225.1 Calditrichota bacterium | reverse complement strand
ATAATCACGAAAGTTGATTAAAAAAATGGCAGTAGAATCTATTTTTGTTTTTGTATTTATGAGTTTGATTGCTTTTTATATAGGAAGAAAAAGTTTAAGCAAAAAAATAAAATATTTAAGCCAAAAATTAACAGATAAACATCTGGAAAATCAAGCGCTGTTGCTTAAAATTGCTGAAATTGAAGCAAAGTACGAAAAATAAGCAATTTAGAAGCGCTTTAAACATTAGCTTGCTTCTCGACGCCTCTGCTACTTTGTTCCAAAAAGCCTGTCCCCTGCATCTCCAAGCCCGGGGAGGATGTAGCCGTTTTCATTCAGGCGTTCATCGAGGGCTGCTGTATAAATGGGCACGTCGCTATGTTTTGACCGCAAGTTGCGCACTCCCTCGGGTGCAGCCACCATACACACAAAGCGGATCGTTTTTGCTCCCGATTCTTTAACGAGATGAATCGCATCAACAGCAGAGCCTCCGGTTGCCAGCATCGGATCGATTATAATGACGTCAGTTTCCGACAAGTTTTGCGGAAGTTTTACATAGTATTCCACAGGATGAAGTGTCTTTTCATCACGGTAAAGCCCTACATGCCCCACTCGTGCGGAAGGTACTAAATCCAGCAAACCGTCGACCATTCCCAGTCCGGCCCGAAGAATAAGCACGATTGAAATTTCGCGCGCCAGAACTTGCGTTTTTGTTTTTATAAGTGGCGTTTCAACCTCAATCTCCTGCAGGGGAAAATCCTTCATCACTTCATACAACATGAACCCGGTTAATTCGCGGGTTAAACGTCTGAAATCCGTGTGCGGTGTATTTCTGTCCCGTAAAAATGTCAGTTTGTGCTGCACCAGCGGGTGCTGGATAATGTTCAATCCGTTCATTTTCTCTTCCTTAATTTTTTATGGTCCGGACATAAGCCTTGTTTCTGTATCTGCACTCCGTCTATCACCTCGATTTTTATATCATCAGCAGTGATCTCGATAAGATTCCAGCTCGGGCCGCAATAGCTCCCGCCGCCATTCAACACCCGAAGCATATCCCCGTTAATCCAATATTCTCCATTTTCATGATGATGACCGTGCAAAACCAGGTCGATGTCATTATCAATCAGCAATTGTGTTGTTTCTTTTCTATTTTCCAGTTTCATAAATCGCGAATAACCCCGACCGTGGTCTTTGATCATGTTCTTTTCACTTTGAAGATAGTGATGCATCATGACGATTTTTTTCTTATCACGAATGCGTGCATCCTGCAATAGTATTTCCAGGCTGTCAAGATGCACACAGCCGTTCGAAGCGGCATTGTTTTTTTTCAATCCAATTGCTGTATTTGAATCAATGGTGATTAAAACAGTATCCTCAATCAGTTCTTTTGCAAAGGGAAAAAGTTCTGCTTGCTGAGCTGGTTTTATGGAATTAAAAAACGTCTCTTGAAAAAAGAAATAAAATTGCTGCAATTCTTTTTGATACTTTTCAATATTAAATTTGAGTGAATTATAGATCGCAGCGGGTAAGCGATGCATCCTTTTCAAAATATCTGTTGCAGAATGAAAGTAACGCAAAATATAATTGAATAAATCGTGGTTTCCCGGAATTACCGTAAGCCGTTCCGCGGAAAAAAGATTATTGTTCTCAAAAATAGAGATAATGCCTTTGTACTGTTCGGCGCTCCCACAAGCCGTCAGATCGCCTGTGATTGCCAGGTGATCAATGCCAAAATCTTTAATACTTCCAACTAATGCTTCGATATTATCGTTCTGTTCTCTGGATTTTCCAAAATGGAGATCCGAAATGTGGGCGATTTTCACAGTCTATACTGTTCCTTTCTTTTTTCAGAAAAACACATAATTATATTATAACATTATAATACAAGCTATTGTTTCATTTTTATGCTTTTACCGAACCACAACATCCATTCGTTTTTGTGCTGTAATTTTAACCGGCCCCATTAATCCCGATGCGGGCAACGCTTTAAATCCGAATTCCCGCGGAATCCTGGTAGCCGCTTTTGCCGTTCCGGCGCCATAGTGCGGCACAAGTTCTTTTGGTACGGGCGGTGCTTTTTTCATTGCAGAAACGCGATTGATTAAAGTGTTAGTAACATCGACAACCAGCTTGTTTTTGCCTGTACGAGCAAGCCTGGTAATGTCCATTGTTTGTTCGCGCATCCAGATAATCCCCGCTTTCTTCCCATTCAGACGGACGTCCGCAATGTTGCCAACGCGACCCAAATCGAGTTGTAAAATAATATTTGCTGCAACGTATTCCTGTGGCAGGTCAAATTGAATTTCGTATCTTCCTGTGCCGCTGAAATGACGCGTTTTCGGATCATCAGTCCACGAGATTAAGCGATCCATAGTTTTCGTCATCCCGGGAAATCCCTTTCCTTCAAATGTCAGCGTCCATTGGCCCGAAACCAGCAACGGCGCGGGGATGCCGCTCACCCTGACAAATTTGATTTTCTTCTTCTCACTTGTCTGCAATTCAATCTGATACTCTCCGTTTTGAGCCGCTATTGCAGTAACAGTGCTGCCGTCTATTTTGGTTATGCTGTCAAAATCTGTGCTCGTGACGTGGGCTGCATTTCGTCGGGCATGAAAAACGAAAATCGTTGATTCATAAGGCCTCAGTTTTAAAGGAATCTCGATGCCGTTTGCTTTCTCGTTATAACAGTATACGGGCGAAACTTTTCCGTTATAAGGATTCCATTTTTCTATAACACAAGGACTAACCCTGAATGTTACCGGAATTTCGCTTGTCTGGTTTTGAATATTCGTGACGAAATAAATATCGGCATCATTTAATTTTCGATGCAAGAATGAGAGGCCCTTGTTTTTGCGCAGCGCATAGTATGCAAAATCGATCCCAAAATCCGGCTGTACGTGCTTGCGAAGAATTTCCAGGAACGGATCTAGATAGCTGGCGTACTGATCCCACCAGATGGGGCGATGAATGACTTTTTCAATGAAATACGTTTGGCCCTTGCCATATTTTTTTGTACTCTGTCCCCCTATCGTTTTTACATCAAACATGTGTTGAACCAAACCCCGAACTTTATCATCGCGAGCGGCAAAATCCTCCAGGCCGACAGATGAATTTGGCAGCCGGTCGAGCGCAATCACCACGCCTCCTTCTTGAGCATATCTTTGCATAAATTGCAGGGTTTCCAGCGGCAAACTCTTAATGTTTGGAAGAAGCAAAATTTTGTACTCCATATTCCGAATCTTGATCCCGCCGTTTTCAATTTTTGCGATGTGCTGCAGGGCATCATCATTTAATAAATCAAAATCATAACCATTGGCGATGAGTAATTCCCCCAGATCACCCCAGTCAAATTCGCGCGTCCATTTACGAGCGTTCAATACATCCAGTGTCCATTGGTTGGCCAGAGGAGAATAAACGGCAATGTCCGGCGCAAAATGTCCTTGGCGCAGAATCCAGGAACAGCGCCCCACATAATCGGCGAGCAGGGGATAATAATTCCACCAGATGTTTTGGTGGCTGATTCGTGCGGCAAATCCGATTGTTCTTGTTGGTGCAATATCGTGCTCCGGTGAAAAGCTGTAGCCATGATTATAGAATTTCGTCGCGCCACATCGCAAATAGCCATCTGTGGCAATTTTCAATTCCTCCAATGTTGTCCGATAGCGCTCTCGATGAATAAAAGTGTATGCTTCTGTGGAAATGATCGGACGACCATAAATATGTGCGCCTGAAGCAACATATTTTTTGGGCCCGATGCGTGTGTCAAACCATGGATACTGGTCTTTTTCACCGGGAGTGATTTCCATTTCCGGGATGTCGGCCAGACCGGCTGCTTCAATGTTATCCGTGGTAAATCCGTACGGTTGAATGCGGCCTTTAATACCATGATCATGGCACCAGCCGAGAAATGTTTCAAAAAAAGCTTTTATCCCCTGATGATTTAAAAAGTCATTGACGTCATAGCGAATTTTTGGAGAAATTTCCCCGACCTGCCACCAGATTGCCGGCAAGTATGGTGCGAGTTCGTAGCCCTTAAAACGGTGGAATTCCTGCAGCAAGGAGTCACTCCAGTAAAATCCTGAAGGTGAATCGGGCAATTCAAAACTGTCGGCAAAAAAGGAATCCACGGTTTTGCCGAATTCGTCTCCAAAAGCGCGATAGAGTTTGCCGCCGAAATAATCGCAGTAATGCTGCATCGCCGTTACACTGAAATGATCCACAGCAACACCGCCGCTGTTTTTCTTGAGCCAAAAAGCCATGAGCCGCCATTCGCCATCCGGGATGTGCCAGACAATTCTTTTTTGCTTTACTTTCGAGGTCAGTACAACCATTGATTTTTCGTCAATAACATTGCCTTCTACTTTGCCTGCCACAACAGCCAGCAGTTTTTCTTTCCCGGACAATTCCGGCGACCAGACTTCCCATGACCTGTGTGTGCGCATCAATTTTGAAGGGAGTTTACCATCGAATAATTTCGGCCCGTGCAAAAGGAACGATGTGGGAACAATATCTTTGCTGCGTTCTTCCTGCGGAACCCATTCGCCGCCAATAATCCATCCCGGCCCGCCAAAGTTTATGGATACTTCCATGCCCAGACGTTTTGCCTCTTTCACGGTGTGTTTAAGCAAATCAATGAACTGATCCGACATGAAAGGGACATTACCTTTTTCATAAAATTGGTTCATGGTGATTTGCTCAACGCCGGTGATGCCGTGGCTGCGCATTTGTTCCAGCTCCCAGGTAATCTCTTTTTTCGTCACCGAAAACGGCCACCACCAGCGCGTGTGTGGCCGGCAATTTACGGGCGGATTTTTAAAATTTTGTCTGAGACTTTGCCAATCCGTTGCATAGGAAGGGATTGCAAAAGAAAAGAGCAAAAAGATAAAGAGGCTTGCTGCACAAAAGGTTTTGGGATGATTTTTCATAATACTTGTTCCGGTTTTATTTTGAGATTTCATGGTCACCTATAAAAGACCGCTTCCCCGATAATTCGGGGTAAACTGTTGCTCCGCTCCTCGCGATGACATGCTTTTCGACTTTTCACGAATAACTCAGACTTGCAATTAATTTCACCAGATGTTCGATGAGTCTGTTTGCCGTACGTTCATGTATATCATCAAATGGCAGGATGGGTTCTCTGACGTTCGCTGTGGGGTAAATGCCCTGGCGGTGCAAAAGACGTTTGAAAAAATGAATCGAAATGTCGAGGTGCTGGTTTGAAAACGAAAGTATAGGCAATATTTTATAAAAGAGTTTTTGTGCTTCGGCGGTTCGGCCTGCTTTGTAAAGTGAATAAATTGTCGTGTAAATTTCATACATGCCGGTGAGCATAAAGGCATGAACACCCCGCTCCAGTCCTTCCGGCATTTGTGAAACCGCCCATCCGCCGGAAACGTGAAGGCGGCCATTTGTGGCATTTAACACTGCCGTGTATTTTGTACCCGCAGGAACCGTTTCAATTTTCAGGCAACGGAAAACATCGATATCTTCAAAGAGGCGCAGGATCAGGGATAAAGGCAAACCGCTGCCGCCAAAATCCCAATCCTGCAGCATGAGCATATCGGGTCCAAGATTGGCAATGGCCAGAACATCCTTGCTGTACTGATCATCGTTCCGGTAATCGATTTGTAGGAGAATATTGCGGCAGCCCAATGCGAGCAAATCTTTTACAATTCTTCCACGACGCTTCTTGTCCGGTTCTCCCGCTCCGCCAATCACCGGCACGCGACCGTTCGCCTGTTCCAGCACCGCAGCGACCATTCTGTGCCGTTCCATCATCGAGAGTTTGGCCACTTCGGATGCCATTGCCGGAACCAGAAAACCGGCGACACCGGCTTGTATGGCGGCCTCCACATGACGCTTCAAGGCGGATATGTCGATTTCATCGTTTTGTGTAAACGGCGTGTTCAAAACCGCCACGATGCCAAACAGTGGATAAATTTCCTTTTCCATAAAAGTATTCCTTTTCAAGAAGCAGCTAAACGATCACCAAATTACGAAATGCGATTTTTTTCAATTGATAACAACGATGAAGCCATGCTGAAAAGAACAAAAGAGCGATACCTAAAAAATAAAGTAATAGCTGAATAGAAAACGAAAATATTTGCCAATTTTCACAAAAGAGTATTATTGCATAAAGGATGATGATGTGAAACGAGTAGACCTGGAGTGAATGCTGTCCTAAAAAAGCAAAAAACTTTGTTATTCTTTTCTTTGCAAAAAAAGACGCAGTAAAAGAGATTAAATAAGCCAGAGTGAAGAAATTTGCCAATCTCAGTAATCCAAGACTATGTACATCGAAGAGATGTCTAAAGAATTTCTGGGGAATATGACTGGATATTATTCCATAACGAAGCATCAGGAAGAAAACGTAAACGGCAATAAAAATCAGAATAGTATTTTTTTTATTTAAAGTGGCTTTTTCTGTGGGATGCTGATCGAGTTGCTCGCTTTTGAATTTTCGAAACCCCAGATAACTTCCTATCATAAAGATAAACTGCCATCCCATGATATCAAAATTTCCAAGATTAACAGGAATAATGTTATGTATGGCCAGACTCAGACGATACAATAAATGTGCTTGAGCAAGAAACCAAAATGAGATCGAAATAATAAAAACCGTTTTTTCTTTTTGATTGTAAAACATGTGCAAAAAAACGGGCAAGAGTAAAATAAAAATAACATACATAGGCAGAATATTCAAGTAAACAGGCTGGTACAAAAGAGCAGACCCCAAAATAACAGATTGCACGGGTTTATCAAAGAATAACGGCGATAATGATTTAAAAGCTGTTGACCTCAGTGAGGGCACAAGGACGCACAACA
>JAADGR010000057.1 GCA_013152225.1 Calditrichota bacterium | reverse complement strand
TGCGGAATATGATATTCACGCAACACAAAGGGCCATGCTAAAATTTGATTTGCCCCTGTTCTTGGTTGAGCGTTTGGCTCACGGCCAATGATCTTGCAATTCGATTATTTGGCGCTATAGAATATGATAAAGATGGTCGTGATTTTTTCGCACATTAAAAAGCGTTGCTAAAAGAAACTTGCACAATCTTTGCAACTGTCGGCGAAACAGCATGAGAATGTAAATTACAAGGCAATTGTATATGGATGTGTTCCAGCATCGTCCTTGTGTCTCATTCCCGGACTGATTTTTTCCTTGAAACATTGTTTGAGGCAAGTGTTGTCGAATTTAACGAGGGCAGGGATGTATGACAAATAGCTTTAATAACAACAATAATGGAAATAGATGGGTTTTCTCCGAAGCATCATTTGAGAAAATCAACGGAACGGTAAACGATTTGTGTTCTCGCCTGAAAGCCCACGTCGTCGTTTTTGCCGACATGAATGGATATCCCATAAGCTTTTGCGGAGATACGAGGCGCATCGACATAAACAATCTGACCGCCGTAGGTGCCGGAACTTTTTCTGCAACAGCAGAGATGGCACATCTTATTCACGAAAAACAGCAATTCAAATATATTTATCACGAAGGTGAATCTCAAAATATTTATCTCTGCAATGTGGGAGATGATTATTTGATGATTGTTGTCTTTGGCAAAAAAACGGCTGTAGGAATGGTTCGCGCACTGACGGCTCATGCCGTTGAAAGACTGACCGGGTTTTTCTCCGAACTCCAGGGAGAAAAGGAAAAAGCAACCGAGTTTTTGGATGATGAATTCCGATCCCTGCTGGGAAAGGAATTGGACAAATCCTTTCGCCTTTAGTTAGAATTATTATGCACGTCGATCCTTTCAGGAAAGAAATAATTTTCAAGATCGTCTATTACGGGCCAGGATTGGGGGGGAAAACGACCAATTTGGAATTCATCTATTCGCAGATAAATCCAAAACTTCGGGGCGAACTGGTTACACTAAAGACGAAAGAAGATAGAACCCTTTATTTTGACTTTTTGCAACTCGAGTTGGGACGCGTTAACGGAAAAAAACCTCGTTTTCATCTTTATACCATCCCGGGTCAGGTTTATTATGGATACAGTCGCAAGATCATTTTAAAGGGTGCCGATGCCGTTGTCTTTGTGGCCGATTCTCAAAGCGTCCGCATGGATGAGAACTGGAAGACATTGGCTGATTTGGAAGAAAAGCTGATCTTGCAAAACAAGTCCCTGACTTCATTTCCCTGGGTTTTGCAATATAATAAGCGGGATTTGCCGAATATCGAGACTGTCAGAGCGTTGCAGACCAAATTGAATTTTTTTAATGTTCCTTTTCACGAAGCTATGGCAAATAAAGGGCAGGGTGTTTTTGAGACCCTTCGGACTGCAATTCAATTAGCGTTGGCAAAAGTTTAAGCCGCCGTTGACTTTTTAATGGAAGAACGATCCAAAATGGAATCAGATATTTCAATTTTTAAAAAAACGAATTTGCAAGAAAGCGATAATTCACAATCTTTGCAGGAAAAAATAGAAGAGCAGATGAAAAAGATTGTTGATCTCGGTAACTACGAATCTGTCTTTCTGTTCGATCAGGAGGGATTACAGCTTGCTCAGTATGCTCCCCGGGGAATCGTCGAACAAGTCCGGGTTATAGAAATTTCTTTGATGATCATGGAGCTTAATAAAACTGTTCGTGATCTGGCCGGTATCACTGATCTGAAGGAAGTTATTGTCGAGGGGGAGGACGGCAAAAGGATTATTTTTCGCTTCATACCCTTTTATGGTCAGACCGCTATTTTTGTTGCCGTCATTCCCCGGCATAAATCTTATCGTTCGCTTACCAACAGGTTGCAGCGTGCCATCATAAAGTTGGGTTCGAACGCAGAAGCGTCATTCTGAGTGAGACTGAACGATTTTATGACGCCATCCCAGCATTCAAAACCCCCGCTTCGCGCCACAATTTCCTGGATATTCTACGATTTTGCAAATACTGCCTATTCGATGAATATCGTTTCCCTCTATTTTGGCACCTGGATTATCATCGAGCTTTCGCAGCGGGATGCCTATGTATCCATTGCCAATTCTCTGTCCATGATTCTTGTTGCTCTCACGATGCCGGTTTTGGGAGATTTTTCTGATTTTAAAGGGAAAAAGCTTCCATCACTTTTTATTTTTACAATGTCCTCCATTGCGGGAATTACCCTCATGGGCGTATTGGGGTATTATGTCAGCAATGTTTCGGTTTTAATGCCTGCCATACTCGTACTTTTTGTGATTACAAATTACAGTTACCAGGGTGGGCTTGTTTTTTATAACGCCTTGATGCCTTCCGTGAGTACGCCGAAAACCATTGGCCGCGTATCAGGCTATGGCGTGGCGTTCGGCTACCTGGGAGCAATCGTCGGGCTGGCGGTTGCCGGTGTTTTTGTTGATGGAGAACTGTTTGGAGTAAAACTGGCTGGGGTTTCTTCGGGCGGAGCACGTGCAGCTTTTTTTCCAACAGCCGTCTTGTTCTTTATTTTTGCGATTCCCATTTTTTTCTTTGTTAAAGAATCGCGAACAAAGGAACAAAAGGAAAAAAAATGGAATATTAAAGATTCATATATTAAAGTTCGTCAAACGATTGTGGAAACGAACCGATATCCCGGTTTGCTACGTTTCCTGATCGCAAAATTGTTGTATGAAGACAGCATTCAAACTGTCATTATTTTTATGGGCGTTTACACGCAGGCCGTAATGGGCTTTACCCGCGCAGAAGCGAATCAGTTTTTCACTATTGTCATTCCCTCGGCGATCATTGGCTCAGCTTTTTGCGGCATTCTATCCGATCACTACGGACCGAAAAAGACGCTTTTCTGGGTGATTTTTTTATGGATCGCAAGTCTGGCTGCTGTGATTATGACTTCCAATCGGGCGCTGTTCTGGGTACTGGGAGGTGTTATCGGTGCTCTTATGGGCTCTACATGGACGTCTGCTCGTCCACTGCTTATTTCGCTTGTGCCAAAAGAAAATTTGGGAGAATTTTTTGGGCTTTACTCGTTGTCCGGAAAGTTGGCCGCTGTGGTTGGCCCGCTTGTATGGAGTGCCGTCACGTTCTCCCTTGAAAAGTACGGAGATGTTGTTAAATTTAAAGCAGCTATTGGTGCGATGGCCATTCTTATGATTGCCGGTTTGCTTACCTTGCGCCCGGTTCCTGATTTTCATAAAAAGATCAAAGCTACTATGAGGAAGTAATAAAAAAAGCGCGGTGTCTCCGTTCCTTTTTTACAACGAGTCTATAATCCCTTTCCAAAGATTGAATCAGGGAATGATTCGTTCTTACCATTTGTTAGTAGACAATGAGTTTTTCAGGTTCATACCTGCCATACAAGTTACCTTTTTCCGATATCTATTAACACGAAAAACATTAGCGTAATTCAATGTCAGTTTATTCACATTGTGGCTTGCATGGAACAACTAGTAACGAAAATCATAACAATTCTGTAATTATTTTGGTATTAGAATTATACTTGTGTTGGAAAAACAGGATGTTACAGAGTGTTATAGTTTGCGAGATTGTTTGGAAATTTTGAGTTTCTGGCATATCTATTGCCGAATTATTTTTGATACAAAGGTGAAAAATTATTTCATTTAAACGAGAAAGGACTCTTTCGGGAAAAGAACCGACGCCAGTTTGAGAGATTTTAATATTTAACATTTGTAAAGTTTTTGCAGAATTTTAATCCGCAGAATGAGAAAAATTTGATAGTTATATATATCTCTTGTAAGATTGGTTAATGGCCCGAAATAGTGACATCAAATTGAGAGTAACTGTGATCACCCAAACCGCAGCAAAAGTCATGCATCTCGTTTTCAGCTATTTGTTGGTAACATCGTGTTTGCTTTACGCACAAGAGACACAAAAGAAAAGTGAATATTTACTGGGAACAGCGGAAGCCCTTGAGATGGTTGTTCACGTGTGGGGCGATGTAAGGAATCCCGGTGAATATCGAGTCCCATACGATACGAATCTGCTCGAACTCATCTCAAAGGCCGGTGGTCCCGCACAATATGCAAATCTATCCAAAATCCGTCTGACACATGAATCTAAAAGTTGGCATCTTACAAAAGATGGTTTGAAAAAAATTATTTCTGAATCACGTGCCGGAAAAATCACTGAAGACAAACTCGAAGAGTCATTAAAATCGCATTTTGCAAATCGTGTTCTCGTATTTAATTTGGATAATTATTTAAAGACGTCTGAAACGCTGAGTCCGCCCCCGGTACTAAAACCCGGGGATGTGGTTTTTGTACCAAGGAACAGTTGGAGTAAATGGCGTGAATTTGTTCGTGTTGCCAATGAAGTCGCAGTGATCACGAGTATTTATGTTTGGTATTTGAGGGCGAAATAGTCTAATGATGAAATTTTCAGGAGAAAAATATTAAATGCAATCGGCCGAAAAAGAGCCACTCCAGGCTTCTTCTTTCATGAATATTCTTTTTCGACGAGGTTGGTATATCGTCTTATGCCTCGTTGCTGTGTTGGTGCCGGTTACGATTTACAATCAGACCGCGACTTTAACATTTGAAGCTGTGTCGACGATTATTTATGAAGAACCCCATTTGCCGGTCAATGACCAACTTTCGAACGAAAGGCGCACAAAAGAGTCTCTTGTCAATCAGATTCAGGAGATCAATAGCCGCGCTGTTGCGCAGGAAGTTGCAAAGGCATTGCCGGAATATGTTAAGAAAAAACTACCCATACCGGAAAATCTTCCTCATGATTTTAATTACAATGCTTATTACGCCGCGTATATAAGAAGTAATCTTGATGCCGTGCCGGTGGCAGAGTCGGATGTTATAAAGATCAAAGCGCAAGCCAACGATGCGTTCACTGCAATGACAATTGCAAATACCGTTTGCGATGTCCTTTCAGCGCGGAATCTGCGCATTCGAAAAGAGGAGGTGAGTGGTGTCCGGGCACTTATTGAGGAACAGCAGAAAACCTATCGCCAAAAGTTGGAAAAAGCTGAAAGTGACTTGCGCAATTTCAAAGTAAAAAGCCATGTAACATCGTTGGATGAACAAGTTCGTGAGACGCTCAGCAGGGTCAGCCAGATAGATGTTGCCTATCAACAGGCAAAAGCTGAGCGGAAAAAGGCCGAAGAACAACTTCGCATTGTTAATGAAAATCTTGCCAAATCTCAAAAAAACCTCGTACCCTCCATTACAGATGTTTCTACGCAACTTGTTCGACAGATGAAAGAACAGTTGGTAAAAACAAGGGACCAATATACTCAGCTTCTTTTGCAGGGTGTGCCTGAAAATAATCCCAAGATGGTGCAAATGCGCGCGGACATGGAACGCATTCGCGTAAATTTGGCAGACGAGGCAAGGCGAATAGCAGAAGCGGACAATATCATTGATCCGCTCTCACAAATGTCGAAATTTTTTGAGCAAAAGGTCGACCTGGAATTACAAGTAGAAACACTCAGATCGCAGGAGCAATCTCTGGCCAATGCGACCGCACAATATGAGAGATCTTTGCGTCGCTTGCCCGGAAAGGAATTTGAACTTGTGCGCCTTACACGGGAGCGCGATCTCGCAAATAATATCTACACAATGCTGTCGCAGCAGCGCGAGGTGGCGCGAATTAACGAGGCTGAAAAGCGCGGTAGCCTTCGCGTCATTGACCGGGCATCTTTGCCCAAAAGTCCTGTGCGACCACGCAAAAGGCTAAATCTGGCGATTGGACTTTTGCTGGGTCTGACAATGGGACTTGGATTGGCATTTTTTCTGGAATCGCTGGACACTTCGATTAAAACACCGGAAGAAGTTGAAAAGAAAACCGGGCTAACGATTCTGGGTTCTATCCCCAGAATTCGAAAAAGTACCTTGCCGCAGGAAAAATCGGGAGAGTCGAAAAAGCCTGTCCTGGGCGAACCTTCCAGGATTCTGATCACCTATTCCATGCCGGCTTCGCCGCCTTCTGAAGCTTATCGAACATTGCGGACAAATCTCCAGTTTTCAGATCTCGCAGAAGGCCTGCGAAGCGTTATTTTTACAAGTTCGGGGCCTCGCGAAGGCAAGTCTACAACCGTTTCAAATTTAGCTATTGCAACAGCGCAGATGGGACTTCGCACACTTGTTATCGATGCTGATCTCCGACGGCCGACTTTACATCATCTTTTTTCTTTGCACAGAGAACCCGGCCTGTCGGACATTCTTTTGCACTTTTATAACAATGGTGATTCCTACGTCCCGCAATCAAAGCAGCAAATTTCAGTGCAGAAGAATCTTGCACATAATGTTGATACGGCGCAAATAGACAATGCTCGTTTGAGTGAAGCCCCGGATCGTGCAAATCGTACCATTCAAAAGATGGCTTCGCTTGATTTGGCAATTACCGAAGCCGTACAACTCACGCCTATCAATAAACTTGAAGTCCTGACATGCGGTGTCTTGCCGTCGAATCCATCGGAGGTTTTGGCGAGTGAGACCATGAAGGACCTGTTAGCCCTTGTCAAACAAAGATACGAATTTGTAGTGATTGACGCACCGCCGATCATCGCAGTGACGGATGCTGCTGTGCTGGCCCCGCATGTAGATGGGTTGGCGCTGATCATCGAGTCCGGTCGCAATGATAAAGAGATCATATTAAAGGCAAAAAACCTTCTTGACCGCGTGGGTGTGAATATTGTCGGCGCTATTTTAAATAATGTACACGAAAAGAATCTTTACACGGCGATTACAATTATTATTATACATATTACGCCAAAGCCGGAGAGGAAAATGGCAAAAGGAAAAAGAGCCGGAAATCCAAAGGGTGATCTGGCACCTTTTTGACGTGTCATTGTGAACTTTTAATAAAAAATGTAACTGATTACAGGGTGTCATTCAAAAGGAATCTTGTAGGGGAAATGCTGGAATTGGAATCTTTATAATTTAATCGCATATCCAACAAGACTCTTATTGAATGACATGAAGGAATTTATAACAACCTGCACAATTTGTGCTCCTTATTGCACTGCCCTCAAGATAAATTCTACCAAGGAGTAAAAATTTGAGAGCGAGGAGGATATTGTGGCGGGATAATTTGCTGGAGTAAGGAATGCAACTAACTAATCTCAGAAGGAAATTCCTTGCGAGTGGAACACGGTTCCTCGACATTATTGTAATGACATGTACGTTTGTTTTTTCCCTCTATATGTACGCTCCTGAAGAATACTATCCCCCACATTTTATTGATTTTCTCTCCTATAAAATAAAGCTTGTCAACATTATTGCCTATATTTTTCTGGTCATTGCCTGGAATCGTCTTTTTGCCTTTTTCGGGTTGTACGAAGTTCGCAGATTTGGCAATATTTTTCGAGAGTGGTTCGACATCATCAAGGCGATTTCCATTGGCGTTCTACTCGTTGCGGCTGTCGGCTCTTTATTTGGGCGCGGCAATGTCAACAACGAGGTTTTGTTGACTTTTTGGGGAACCAGCGTGATGGTGACGATGCTTACAAGGGCATGGCTTCGGGTTTATCTTGCGTTCCTCCGGCACCGGGGACGCAATCTTCGGTTTGTGGTCTTTGTCGGCAGTAATGATCGCGCCATACATTTGGCTCAGAAAGTGATGGGCCGTGAAGAATTGGGTTTTCGTCTACTGGGTTTTGTTGATAATAATTTTGATTTTGGTAAAAATGTCATTCCAAAAGAAAAACGATTATGCTCGTTGGATGATTTTCCGGAGTTCCTTGAAAATAACGTTGTTGATGAAGTTTTTATTGTTTTGCCTATCAATTCATTTTATGAGGAGACAAAGAAAATAATAAATCTCTGCGAAGAGCTGGGGATTGTTTGCCGCGTGCCATCCAACTGGTTTGAATTTCATACGGCAAAGGCATCGGCTTTTGATCTGGATGGAATTCCGATCCTCACGGTTTACACAGGATCCTATCATCAGTTGGAATATTTGTGGATGAAGCGACTGATCGACATCGTCCTGGCAAGTGCTGCGTTGATCGCGTTTTCTCCGGTGATTCTCATTGTTGCCATTCTTATAAAAATGACTTCGGAAGGTCCTGTCTTTTTCAGCCAGGATCGTATTGGCTATAATCGAAGAAGATTTAAAATGATAAAGTTCCGCACGATGGTTAGTAATGCGGAAGAATTACAAAAATATCTCGAACACATGAACGAAGCGGATGGTGCGGCTTTCAAGATTTCCGACGATCCGCGTATCACTAAAATCGGACGCTGGCTGCGTAAAACAAGTATTGATGAACTGCCTCAATTGGTCAACGTGTTAAAGGGCGATATGAGTTTGGTCGGGCCGAGACCGTTGCCCGTGCGGGATGTGAAAGAAATTGATGAAAGATGGCAAAAGCGTCGGTTTAGCATGCGCCCCGGCCTGACATGTCTCTGGCAAATTAATGGGCGCAATCGAGTGTTATTTCGGGATTGGATGAGACTTGATCTTGAGTATATTGACAGATGGTCCATCAAATTGGATTTTGAGATTCTGGTAAAAACAATCCCGGCGGTGTTGAGAGCGACGGGTAAATAAAATATTATTCCTGCTTTAGCTTGCTGATTTGTATTGCGTATTACTCCATCCGGGCAGTGTCATCCGTGTTTCATCATCTTTTACTTTAGCAATAGAATAGGGAGATAGAATGGCCGTATTTGTTTCGGTCGTCATGCCTTGTTTGAATGAAAGCGAAACTTTGGCGATTTGCATTAACAAGGCGAAAAACACCATAGAAAAACTTGGCATCGAGGGCGAGGTCATTGTCGCAGATAATGGCTCGACCGATGGCTCAGTTGAGATCGCCGAATCATTGGGTGCGCGCGTGGTGCATGAGCCGGAGAGGGGGTATGGAAATGCCTACAGAGCCGGGGTCGCTGCGGCACAAGGAGAATATATCGTCATTGGTGATTCGGACGATTCTTATGACTTTAACGACATTGGCCGGTTTATTGAGCCACTGAAAAACGGAGCTGATTTTGTCATGGGAACGCGCCTCAAAGGTGAAATTGAAAGAGGCGCCATGCCATGGCTGCATAGATATATCGGCAACCCTATCCTGACCGGAATTTTGAACGTGATGTATCATTCGGGGATTTCCGATGCCCATTGTGGTATGCGCGCATTTAAAAAAGAAGCGTATCGGAAAATGAACCTGCAAACCACAGGTATGGAATTTGCTTCGGAGATGGTGATAAAGGCTGCGCAGTTGGGTTTGAAAACCGATGAAATTCCAATCACACTGCACCAGGATGGCAGGAGTCGGCCGCCGCATCTGCGCTCTTTTCGCGACGGATGGCGGCATTTGCGTTTCATGTTGATTCACAGCCCGACCCATTTATATCTCTGGCCGGGCAGTTTTTTATTCGTTCTCGGAATGGCGTCCATGCTCGCTTTGCTGCCGGGTCCGGTGCAGATTGCCGGACGTATTGTTGATTTGCATGTCATGGTTCTCGGCAGTCTCCTTGCGATCCTGGGTTTTCAAATTGTCAGCATGGGCGTTTTTGCGCGCACTTTTGCAGTGACGCACGATTTTGTTCCGCAGGACGCAATGCTCCAAAAAGCATATCAAGTTTTCAATTTGGAGCGGGGATTGGTGATGGGATTTATTGTCTTCATGACCGGATTTGCAACGGATTTGTACATTTTAATAAAATGGGTGTCGAGCAACTTTGGCCCTTTGCATGAAGTCAGATTAGCCCTCGTTGCATCGACTTTTATCATTCTTGGTGTCCAGATTATCTTTTCATCTTTCTTTCTGAGCATGCTCGGAATTGAACGAAGGCCGCCAAAACATATTTTAAAAGATTAAATAAAAAACAAGGATATTGTCTATGTATATTGTTGGGATGAATGATGTGGCTGGTACTCACCATAATAGCAGTGCATCTTTGATAAAGAATGGTGAAATTGTTTTTGCATCTTCGGAGGAAAGATATACCCGCATTAAATTTGATATGTCGTTTCCAATAAATGCTCTTAATGCGGCCCTTGAATTTGCCCATATCGAGTTAAAAGATGTTGATTATTTCGCTGTCGGCTACCCGCCGTCTTCTTTTTATCTTGATCTTTTTGGAAGGAATATATTGGATCTGCCACGCTCCTTGTTGGGACTTGTGGGACATAATTTTTCGGGAATGCTGAAATATCTCTGGCCCAATTTTCAGAAAATGTACAAACCGCCTGCGTACCACAATGGTTTGAAAAAAATAATGGGTGTCCCTGATGAGAAAATTGTTTTCATCGATCATCATCTGTCTCATGCTTCCAGTGCTTACCGCTGCAGCGGGTTCAATGAATGTTTAACAATCAGCATGGATGGATTTGGCCCGAATGCGCAAGGTAAAAATATTGCCGGGCAAATTTACAAATGCGCCAACGGGGATATGGAATTGCTGGAGGATATACCCCTTTATGCAACAGCACTATGGTATTCGGCATTCACAGTCTGCCTGGGACTGAAATACATGGATGGCGAGGGCAAAACCATGGGCCTTGCAGCTTACGGTGATCCCGACGTGTGCTATGACGAAATTAAGGATATGGTATTTGAGTATAAAGACGGCAAATGGATCGGTTATCCCTACTGGGTGGATTACATCATGGTGCCTCGGGACGATGTGTTTATGAAAACGCATTCAGGTCGGCGGATCATGAATATGATTGAAAAACACGGAAAAGAGCATGTTGCTGCTGCGGCACAAAAGTTGTTGGAAGAACGCATTTTGGGCTATCTTGAAAAGTTGCGCGAGAAATATAAATTTTCACGTGTGGCATTAGCCGGGGGAACTTTTTTAAATGTCAAAGTCAACAAGCTCATCCTTTCCTTGCCGTACGTTGATGAGATTTTTGTTCATCCCCATGCCAGTGACGGCGGAACGGCAGTGGGTGCTGCGCTGGAACTTTACCACCAAAAAACAGGAAATCCTGCAGTTATTTCGCTCACTGATTCCGCCCTTGGAAAAGAGTTTTCCGATGATGAGATTCTTCAGGATTTGCAATCTTTTGGCGATAAGGTTGAATGGGAAAAGCACAACGGCACGCTGCCGCAATATGTTGCCGGGGCGCTTGTCGATGGAAAAGTCGTTGGCTGGTTCCAGGGCCGCGAAGAGTGGGGCCCGCGGGCGCTCGGACGAAGAAGCGTGCTCGCCGATCCGCGCGATCCGGCAACGCGAGACAAGATAAACAGCAAAATGAAAAACCGCGACTGGTTTATGCCTTTCGCTCCCAGTTGTATGGAGGATAAAGGGCATCTCTATTTTAAAGATTTTTGCCAGACCTCTTTTATGACGCTGGCTTTCGATGTTGTGGAAGGAAAAGAAACCGATGTGAGTTCGGCCATTCATGTGGATAATACCGCCCGTGTTCACAGTGTGCGCCCGGACAATCCGCTTTACTACGATGTGATCAGAAAATTCTATGAAAAAACCGGTGTGCCGGTTATTTTGAATACCAGCTTTAACAAGCACGGCTTGCCGATCGTTCATCGCCCCAAAGAAGCCATCGAACATCTGCTCTGGGGTTGTGTCAACGAACTGGCCATCGGGAATTACATCGTCCGTTTAAAAAGCACCAATGGCAAAAATGATTGAGGAAAATGCATCATGCTGAAAATCTCCGTCGTTGTTGTTTGTTATAACGAAAGAGAAAATATAAATCAATGCATTTCTTCACTGATGAAACAAAATTACAGCCATAATTTTTATGAAATCATTTTTGTCGACAATAATTCAACAGACGGCACAAAGGAAATTATCAGCAGTTATGCCGAAAAATATGCCAATATTCATCTCATTGTTAATCCCGTCAAAGGCATTGCCGGCAGCCGCAATATGGGCTTGATGAATGCGCAATATGATTATGTCGCTTTTATCGATGCGGACTGCTGCGCCCCTGAAAGCTGGCTTGAAAAACTTGCCACCGGTTTTGAACGGCATTATGCGAGTGATAAAAAGACAGTTGCGGTCGGTGGTTCGAATGTACC
>JAADGR010000236.1 GCA_013152225.1 Calditrichota bacterium | reverse complement strand
TGGACCAGACCCTCGTGATCGTCACTTCGGATCACGGTGAGAATATGGGTGAGCACAATTATTTCTGGCACGCTTTCTGCCTTTATGATTCGTTGATTAGAATCCCTTTTATTGTTCACTACCCGGAATGGTTTGAAAAGAATGCGCGTAAAAGCCAACTGGTGCAAACTGTGGATATTGTACCTACGATTTTGGACGGGCTTGGCATAGAGTGGGATTACAAAAATGATCGGCAGGGCGTTTCTTTTTTGAATGGAAACGCACGAGACGCGGCGCTGACGGAAACCTTTAATCCTGAAATGATGATAGACCGTTGGCTCAATAGACGCAGTGACTTACGCAAGCAGGAACTTGAACAGTATATTCGCGATTTGCGTGCGATTCAGACGCAAAAAGAAAAACTGGTGTGGGCGTCGGATGGATGGCACGAGTTTTACGATTTACACAAAGACCGTGGCGAATCCGGGAACTTGTACGACAGCGCTGATCCGCGGGTCAGGAAAATGGAGCAGGATCTGCATGAGTGGGTTGATTCGTTTCAGCCTCATGTGGCGGATGATACTCAGCCCGGTTTTGACAAAAACACGTGGATGAAAATGAAAGACCTCGGCTATGCATAACATCGCATACGTTTGATGTCTAATTTTAGGAACAATATCAGAGCAATACAATTAATAGAATAAAAATATTATATTTAATCCCTTCTTTAAGAATGGGTGGAGCAGAGATTCAGTTATTATCTTTGCTCAAAAGCATCGACAGCAAAAAGTTTGACGCGGTGGCCGTAGTTTTCTACCGTGGCCACGATCTTGATGATCAATTTGGAAAAATAGCGAATATCCGGATAATCTTTCTGGATAAAAAAGGCGGATTCGATTTTAAGTATCTGCAAAAGCTCAGGGCTTTAATTCAAAAAGAAAAGTTTGATATTATACAGCCCTATAATGTTTCCGCTCGCTTCATCGGCTGGATTATGGCGGCGGGATTTCATGTGCCGTTCACCATTCAAACCGAAAGAAGTGCGAGATTGCTTTATACTTCTTTGGGCAGTCGGATTTATCAGTTACTTGAAAACCATGCGCTGCGAAGAGCCTCGCTTCTCGTGGCGAATAGCGAGGCCGGCCGGGAATTTGCGATTTCCCGTGGCGTCGGGCGGGATAAGACCCGAGTCATTTACAATGGTATTGATCCTGAGCGGCTGCTGGTGACGCGAAACCGTGAAGAAATTTGTCGGGAATTTGGCATTCCTGCCGATGCTTTCATCGTCGGCATGGTCGGACGCATTGAGGCGCAAAAAGATCCTCATACAATATTTGATGCGGCGGAAATTGTTTTGGCCCAGAACGAGAATGTGCACTTTGTGCTGGTCGGCGGTGGGCCGTTGTTGATGGAATCGAAACAAATTGTTCGACAAAAAAATATCGATGGTCATTTTTCCTTTGCGGGTCACCAGGATCATGTCGCTGATTTTTTTAATGCCATGGATATCTTTGTCCTGGCTTCTAAAAGGAGCGAAGGATGTTCCAATTCGATTCTTGAAGCGATGATGTTGGGGAAACCTATCGTCGCCACGCGCGTTGGAGGTAATGCAGAAGTTGTGCGGCATGACGAAACGGGTAAACTTGTTCCGCCACAGAATCCTGAAGCCCTGGCCGCAGCAATATTAGAAATTCTTCGGGATGAGCGAAAGCGGAAGGACTTTGGCAGGAAAGGACAGATCGCAGCGAAAGAAAAATATTCTCTTCGCGCAATGGCCGGCGCTTATGAAAATCTCTATTTTGAATTAATATCATCGATGCGTTGCAACGGATGAATAGCTTATGAGGAAAAGGTAAACTTGGAACAAGTTCTGGCAGAGAAGAAACTGAGTGAATCAGCGCAATTGGCAGATCGATCGTATCTCCTTGGATTTTATATTGACAGAATGTCGCTTGATCAATGTGTTCGTTATCTTGATGACATTATTCAGAAAAGACAGAAACTTCATATTGTCCTGGTCAATGCAGCCAAAATTGTCAAGGCGCGTCGTGATCCTCAGCTCGCCCGGATTATAAGAAATGCGCATTTTGTTGGTGCCGATGGCGTGCCCATTGTGTGGGCATCACGAATTTTGCGCCAGCCGTTGCCGGGCAGAATCAATGGCACCGATCTGATGGATCGCCTCATTAAGCTGGCTGCCGAAAAAGGCCACCGGGTTTATTTCCTTGGCGCAAGGAAAGAAGTTATTGCAAAAGCCGTAGAAATGCTAACCAGGACGCATCCGGGTCTGAAGGTTGCCGGTTTTCGTCACGGCTATTTCAGATCCGTGGCTGAAGAAAAAGCAGTCGTTGCCGATATTTCTGCTTCCGATACGGATATACTTCTCGTAGGTATGGGTACACCCATGAAAGAGGAGTGGGTCAGACAGAATTTTAAAGACCTTGATGTTTCAGTCATTCACGGCGTTGGCGGTAGTTTTGATATCCTCGGCGGACTCACCAAAAGAGCCCCCGTCTGGATGCAAAAGACCGGACTCGAATGGTTCTATCGATTGCTTCAGGAACCCAAAAGAATGTGGAAGCGGTATCTGGTGACGAATACAATTTATGTCGGTCTGGTTATGAAGGAATTTTTGTTCATGATATTCAGGATTCAAAAGTAGCTCAGATTTTAAAAGAGGATGGAGAATGAAAAGAATTAAATTGTTACTCATTTTTATTTTCTTGTTTGCAAGTCTGACTTTGGCTCAAAACGATATTTGGATCAGCCACGGTCCGTATGGAGGGAATGTGCAGGACCTGGCGCTCGATCCGGCAAATGTGAATGTTTTATACGCCGGGCTGCGGGAAGGTGGCGTGTGGAAAAGCAAAGACGGCGGGCAGAATTGGGCGAAAAAGAGCCAGGGACTGTTTGATGAACATATTCAGTTTATTCAGGTCGATCCGAAAAACAATCGTGTCGTTTTTGCCGGGACACAAAAGGCCGGTCTTTTTAAAAGTTCTGATGGTGGCGAAACCTGGCAGGATCTTCCCAATGGTATAATTACCGTGAATATAAAATCTCTTGTGTTCGATGATGGCGCACCGCAGCATTTGTTTATTGCCACCGATGCAGGCGTTTTTGAATCTTTTGACGCCGGTGACAACTGGCAACAAATGAATTCGGATTCCCTGACAAGTTTGGACCTGACCTCCATTGCCATGACAACAACCGATAGCACGGTTTATATCGGTACGAGCACAGACGGAATTTTTCGCCGCGCTCCCGGCGATACGGCATGGGTTCCCGCCAACAATGGGCTGACGAGTCTCAAAATGACGGACATTATCGTCAAATCCAAAGCAACCGGCGAGTTGCTGGCCGCAACAATCGGGGGGGGCGTTTTCCGTTCTACCAACCGCGGAGATAGCTGGTTACCCGTGATAAATGGCATGGTGAAAAAAGATATCCGGGATCTGGCTGTTGATCCCGGTAATCCTAATATTATTTATGCTGCGTCGGATGGAAACGGCGTTTATAAAAGTGTGAACGGTGGTTTTTCATGGACGGAATCAAATACAGCGCTGGATAGCAAATATTTGAATTGCATCAAAGTTTCGCCCCTGCAAAGTACTTTGGTCTATCTCGGAACGCCCGGCAGGGGTGTCTTTCGCAGCGCTAATGGTGGTGTTTTGTGGATGGCGGCAAACAATGGTTTGAAAAGTGCGGAAATTACTTCCATCCTCAGCGATCCCTTTACACCAAACCGGGTGTATGCGGCAGTGAGCGGAGGAGGTGTCTTTCAAAGTGATGATGCTACAAACACATGGACGCCGATAAACGATGGCTTTAAGCTTTTGTCGGTGCGGAAAATCATCGCTGACCCGGTGACACCCGGTGTGCTGTATGCAGCCGTATGGCAAAGCGGCGTTTATCGTAAATCGCCCGGTACCAATGCGTGGATGCAGTTGAATAAATCCAATTTCGGCAGCTCCGAAATCCGCGACATTGCTATTGACCGGACCAATCCCAATGTGCTCTATGCGGCAATTCAGGGGCACGGCATTTACAAAACCATTAACCAGGGTGTGAGTTGGATTCCGGTGAACACCGGCCTGACGGATTTAACCGTGCGCTGCATTTATGTTGATCCCAATAATTCAAGTGTGATTTATGTCGGCACTAAAAATTCGGCGATTTGGAAATCCATGACCAGCGGTGCAAACTGGTTCCGATCTTCTTTCGGAATGAATGCAACGGAAATTCGGCAAATTGTTTCCGATCCGACGAACTCGCAGATATTGTACGCAGCCACTTTTGGCGGCGGCATTTATAGATCTGTTGACGGTGGTTCGGTCTGGACTGCCAGGATCAACGGCCTGGGCGATTGGTGGGTGAAATCCCTTGCTATCGATCCAACCGATGCCAATATCCTTTACGCCGGAACCTGGCTTGGCGGCGCATTTAAATCTGTTGACGGCGGTGATTCGTGGCAGCCCATTATGACCGGCCTGTCCGATCTCAATGTGCCGGCATTTGCCGTTAATCCATTTCAGACGTACGTTATTTATGCAGGTTCGTCCTCCGGAGTTTACAGCATGAAGCAGACGGTTTCCGCAGTTGAGGAAAAAGACCTGCAAGGAACGCCTCGGAGTTTTGATTTGGGGCAGAATTATCCGAATCCATTTAATCCGGAGACGACGATCGAATTTGATGTTGCAGAAGCAGGTTATGTTTCAATTATTGTTTATGACTTGCTGGGAAAAGAGATTGCAACCCTTGCGCATTCAAACTACCAGCCCGGCCATTATAAAATTGTCTGGGATGGAAGGAGTGCGGCCGGTCGGCAATTGTCCAGTGGTGTTTATTTTTATCGTATGCGGGCAAATCATTTTGACCAAATAAAAAGGTTGATTCTGATGAGGTAAGAAAACTTTTTTTACCCTGTTATTGTTTATGAGATTCCGGCCTGCCGGGCTATGGTCTGGTAACCGGAAAAGGCAACTTTGAATAGCACAGCATTCGGGAGGTTATCGTGGATGTGGTACCAAACATAAAGTTCAAACTTTTCTTTATTTTATTTCTGCCCTTCATCTTGATGGCGCAAACCAATGGCATCATTAGTGATGCTGTTATTATTCCCCCCGATTATGATACTTTTGTTCCTCCTCCGGAAATTGGAAGTTCCTATGTCGATCCGGCGTTCGGGACGAGGGTGTTTCGGATGACTAATAGTACCCGATTCAATGACAATGTGATCGGAGGCTATTTCAGTAACGGCGAAATTTGTTATTTCAATAAGGACGGCTCATTCTTTATCGCTTCGGAAAATGATATCATAAATGGCGATACTCTGCAGGTTACTTTTTTGTACAATGGTATTACCGGCGCCAGGTTAAAAATGCTTGGCAGAAGGAACATACGTCCGTATTGGATTCGTTGGGCACTGGCCGACAAATATAAAAAGAACGGCACATACATTTCTTTTGATCCACTTTATCATTTTTACAAATACGAAGATAATGAGATGCGGCTCTATGATGTTCGCGATATGGAAAATTATGTCGTGTTACATAAATTTAATGAATATAATGAAATCGGGCCGGCAGGAGGGGAGGGCGACCTCTCGGATGATGGCCGCTATTGGGTGCTCGATGGCGACGAAAAAGAAATGTTCGCCTACGATCTCATCGATGACATTAAATACCCGGCAAGCACTTTTGACGTCGGCAGCATGGGATCGAAAGGCAGTGATGTGGGCATTGATTATGCCTGTATTTCTCCCCGGGGAAATTATATCGTTGTAGCATGGGGAACCGATCCCGGTGTTGGCCGTTATCGCGGTATTGAGGTCTATGATAAGAACTGGAATTTTCAGCGGCAAATCTATCCCGGCATCATTCACTGGGAAGTGGGTGTCGACGCTTTCGGGGAAGAAGTTGTTTATACTGCCGGAACGACAAGCTATCCTGAATTCGCGGAACTGGAGGGAATTAATACCGGCGATTTTATATCCATTCGCATGCGGGACGGCAAAATCCGTCTTTTGAAAAGAGTGGACAAATGGACCCATTTTTCCATGTCTGCCTGTAATTCTGTGAATGATCACCGCTACGTGTATATTTCTATGAGCGCAACAAGATCGAATAATCCCCAGGAACTCTGGGCTCCGTTTTGGGGAGAAATAATTGAAGTGCCGACAGATGGTTCCGGCGAAGTGCGGCGTTTGCTGCATCATCGTTCCCGCCGTACCGCAGGAAAGAATGAAAAGTTTTCTACACCGGACGCTGTCGTCAATCGGCAGGGAACAAAAATTGTATTCCGCAGCACCTTCAACACCCGCTATGGTGATCTTTTCATGTTCGACGTCGGCAGCCGTGACGAATCCTATTCCGATACAACACCGCCGAATCCGCCGGTGGATTTGAATGGAACGGCGGAATCATCCACAAGCATAGAGCTGTCCTGGTCTCAACCTGCAGCAGCGAGTGATGGCGATTTGCCTGCATTTTATCGCGTTTATCGAAATGGCAAAGAGATTGCGGAATCATTTGAAACAAAGTACCTCGATACCGGCCTTGAAGAATCGGCCGGCTATCTGTATAAAGTTTATTCCGTTGACAAAGCGGGACTGGCTTCAACATCATCGGCGAGCGGCACTTTTTCTACATTTGGCGATACCACGCCTCCGCAGCTCCAGAGTGTGGAAGTGGCGCGGTCAACCGGAATCTTGGTTCGTTTTTCAGAAGTGGTTGACAAAAGCTCTGCGGAAGATCCGGCCAACTATTCACTGAACCAAAACGGCGTCATCTATTCCTGTTCTCTTTCCGCCGATAGTGTCACCGTCGAACTGACCACTTCGCCGATTACCCTGGGTGTGGAATATACTTTGACCGTGCAAAA
>JAADGR010000291.1 GCA_013152225.1 Calditrichota bacterium | reverse complement strand
ATTTTGTTTTAAAATAAATGATTTTTGTTGTATGTCGTTATTATTAATTTTATTATATATATTATATATGAAATTTAACTTTTCTTCATCATTGTCCATACCAACCAGATCGATCGTTCCATCCCCATTTAAATCGCCGCCCAAAAGACGAAATCCAATTGTTCCTAAATTTTCTATTAAACTAAATGTTGCGTTACCATTATTTTGAAACACTTTCCCATCAGCATAAACTATATCTATATTGGAATCGCCATTGAAGTCAAAATTTATTAAATCTTTATCAAAATAAGGATCTGTAATAAGTGTGGTATCAAGCTTCATTTTACCAGTACCGTCATTCAAAAAAATTCTACCTTTGCTATCTATTATATCAACATAGTTATCATTATTTACATCACCGCCTGAAAGACGGAATGGTCGACCACTTCCAATATTTTCTAGTAAAATGAACTTAAAATTATCAGAATTCTTATGGATATTTATTCCTCCGAACTCTCCGCTTACACCTTGTCCGGGAGTTGTTATTGCTATATCAAAAAATCCTGAATTATCAAAATCTTCTGTTATCATTTCCGAAGCATAGACACCTGTTTTAAAATAACCTCCATACCTGAATTTACCATTTTTATCATTTTTTAAAAGACTGACTTTAAATTCCAATAAAGCGTTACTATAATGTGAAATTGCAAGATCAAGATAACCATCTGAATTAAAATCACATGCGATTATGTCCGAAATATAATCTCTAAAACCTGACGATGAATATGTCTTTGAAAATTCTAAATTTCCTAAATTTTTATATAGTGAAACATGTGTAGTAATTACAACTGCGAGATCTAATTTTCCATCCCTGTCAAAATCTCCTATAGCAATATCTCCTATCTTACCAGATACTTGTATATGAGAGGTATCACTAAAATTTCCATCTCCCGAATTCCAAAATATCATAATAGAGTTAGAACTAGATTCTGTTAAAACGAGATCTAAATCAGTATCATTATCTAAATCTCCCAGTGCAATTGATTTCATGCCTTTGCCAACGTAAATACTTGTTTTATTCCCAAAACTTCTTTTTCCGCTTTTTGTTTTTGTATAAAAGCTCCATGAAAATGGAGAAGGTATGTTATTCCCTTGTGCATCTTTAATATTTCTTGTTAATACTACACTAATTTTTTCACCTGCCATAAACTGATACGTACAGGATAAAATTAGTGTGTTTGTTGTGCCATCATAATTGACAGAGTTAATTGTATTTGTGCCGGTAAATGAACCTGTTATTGATATCGTACTATCAGAAATTGAATTTTGATCTATTGGCCGATCAAATGTAATCCTGATATTAGTATTAGTTGTTGAGTACAATGAGTTTTGACTTGGATATACGTGAGTTATCCAGTTTTGAGCAAATGATTGAAATACAAAAAGAAATAAAATAAAGATTGGAAAACTAAAGTGAGAAATCTTCATATTTCCCCTTTTTTGGCTAACATATAGTTTAGACGCCTATTGTTATTTAGTTATTTTTTCTAATATTAGAAAAAATATTTCACTTTTTATTTTTCAATTTATTCACACTTCACTTTAAAGACAAATTATTCTGATTCACAAGGTGATCTTCTAAGCCTAATGCTTTAATAGCGTAGTAAGGTAACTTCCGGAGCTTTGTCTTTCTATCCCGTTACCCTGCAAACGAATTTAACTTTTGGCGCGTGGTAAACGAGCTCCTTAATTTGTGAAAGGCGGCAGATTTTAAAATTCCCGACTTTTTCCGCCAAACTTTTATGAATATGATGCCTGTACTTTTTCGCTTAAATATATCGCCTTCGGTAATAATCTTTCTCCGTTAGGGAAAAGGCAATAAAAACCGCGTTGCCAATCTCGCCTTAAGCAGTCTCTTTATTTAAATGCAGCTCCGCCACGTCCACGTCAGTTACACGGCATACGCAAAAATAAACCGATTCTCGCGCGGACGATGTCCGGCAACAATAAAAATGCTTTCCTTGCAATATGTTCACTTTTCCAGTATGTGTAGTCTAAAGCCTGCTATTTTTAGTCAATTGGCATATCTATGCTGAATGATTTATTTTTTTGATGAGTTTTTATAATGTTGTTTGATATAGAATTATTGTGGTGAATGTCAAATAAAAATATACAGCCGATTTTGCATCTTGCTATCGGTGAATGATTGTTCCTTTTTGATTTTGATTTTTTCTTCCTCCCCAATAAATTTAACCGAATGGAACAAAAGGGGAGAAGGTCGGCTATCTTCGTCGGTAAATCAATGAGGCATTAAAATTGTTCTCTACAGTGTAATCTGTAATATTAATTGTCGATTTAAAGAAAATCGCCATGCCGTTGTGCGGTGATCAAATTCCAATGGCTAAGTCTATCCACAGGAAATGGATTACACCTATGGACTGTTCCTATGAGCGTCTGTTATTGTAATTTTGAGGTCGTTTTTACGCACGCTCGATGGTTGATAGCTTATTTTGTTTAGTTTTTTGAATCAATTAAGTTTTTTAATATTAACATGAAATTTTGAGAGGATTAAGCGTAAGCGTAATTAGTTTCTATTTTAGGCAGCTTTAAATCATTGTAGAAAAATAAAAATCTAAAATCTTGAGGCTTGAAGAACTGGAAAATTACATTCCTTTCAAAATAACTGGTAACATTCAAATCGACAGAATCGGTAAAATTCGATAGGTCGCGACATATTTCAATTTATAACAGATAAATTTCGAAAGAATCGTCATCTTGAAATGTTTGTCCGGCAATTCTGTTTATTGCTCTGATACGCAATATATATTTATTCGCGGGTTTTAAATCATAACTTGGCGTATAACTAACATACATGGGAGAGGTTCTGGTTATTCGAGGAAGAATTGACATGTTATCAAAATCAAAATGAACAATTTCCAACTCGCCGCTACCTCTGATTTCTAATCTTATATTGGGACGAGTATTTGTAGATAAACCATCTACTGGTTCAGTCAATTTAATTTGGGGAAATGGTGAATATGGTATATAGTTGTTATTCCAGGCTATATTCCTGTGAATAACCCGACCTCGTGTATCTCCGTCCCTATACGCCCTGTTATAACCACCGCCCCGTGATTCAAAGATGTTAACTTGAGCTCCGTAATCTTTGTTGAAAATACGCACATGGCTACCTGCTCTATTTAAAATATCTCCTTGCTTAAGGTTTGCTCTAGTCACTTCTACACACAAATTCTGAAGATTTCTGGTATTGTATGCAACGTGATCTATTCTCCTGCTGGTGAAACCCCAACATCTTAATACATATCCCGAGCAATCTATTCCGGCTAAGTTGTTTGGAACACGAGTACCATAACCAAGTCCTCCTGGAGGGTTAAGATACCAATTACAAGTGGTACGCCCGGGCAGCCCGGCCGGGAGAGGATGTCTCCTATCCCAGCCGCCAGGACACTCCCCATTGTTAATCCTAACCAAAAACTGGGTTCCTGAATTAAAACCAGCAATCCCACCAAAAACGTAAGGCATCACGTCATATTCTCTACCAGTTGTATAGCCGCTATGAAATGTATGAGCAGGATTGGCAGGATTGAATACATGGGTATCGTTCGTCGGGGTCCAACCTTGCATTCTTGGGGGTATGTATCGTTTAGCGTTGTTTATTACATCGGCTCGTGTTACCATGATTTAAACCTCATTAAACGTGGTTTTATGTCATCGTTATGACTCACTTTCTTCAAAAACCCTTAAATTTACGGACGAAATTTTGAGCTTCAGCAGACTAACATGATGAGCTTCAAGTCCCTTAAGAGATTCCGGGGAAATATCAACCTTTATATCCGGTGTTTCCCCTTCTTTATTTTTTCCTTCGGGCGGTCCCACAATTGAAAAACGCAGTTCTAACTCGGTATCAGAAATGGTAAACGCAGGCACAGTAAATGAAGTAAGAATCTTTTCTTTCTTATAAAGCTCATATAATTTTGCACTTTCCATATCTCCCAAACGCTTTGCTTCGCTCAAGGCGTGAAGTACACCCCCAATCAAAAACTTCAAACTTATCCCTTCTTTCTCGTCAGGCATATCAAACTTCTCCTTTCCCAAATTATGCTGAGGGGAGAGGGAAGATGGCTACTCCTTCTCCGTCTTTCTCTGTTTTCAATATTAAGGTGAGGAGGTCGGAACGGTTATTTCCTGTGGGGAAGACAACGGAACAACCTTCATCGCCTCATTGAGCGTATCCAAAACTCTTCCAAGTCCTTCAGGGATCTGGTCTTGCACAGCGTTAACCGTAATCTTCAAAGTAGTCCTTCTGTCTGTCTCACGCTTGTTAACTGTTCTGTTGCTATAGGAACCTTTAACGCTTACTTTCCAAAACCATCCTCCCGCCTTAGCCTTAACAGATACTTTTTTTTCAGTGGTGGATTCCCGTGTTTCCACATCTTTGATCTGGAATTCAAAATCAATGGTCATATCATTGATTCGAATGTAAGGAATTGGTACTATTGCAAGAAGCGGCACAGTGAGCTTTGAAGGCACAACGCTATACTTGGTTGTCTTAGTTGGCGGTGTTCCAGCCGGGGCACCAGCAGGCGGCGGTGTAACCTCTTCTTCCTCTATGACCCTATCAAATTTAAAATCCACGTAGCGAGCCTCAAAACCGGGCTTATTGCTTTCTCCGGTCACCTCGTCCAGTTCATCTTCATTCTCCCCGGATTCTAAAGTTCTTGGTTTTAAACCAACTTCCTTGATAAAATCTACCGTTGTATTGGCAGCCAGTGCCTGTGCCTTAATCGCTGCTACAAGGGGTGAACCAATAATATGCTCTAAAGGAAGAGCCCTCAATTCTGCAGGTATGTTTGCCATTTTTTAATCTCCTTTTTTTACTTTTCATTTTTTTCCAATAGTTTTGCCTTCTCTCTCCAGCTTTCAATTCTTTTGAGAGAAACATTCAGCGCTTTGCTGAGTTTCTTTCGGGATTCCGGGGTCTCTGTCGCTTTTAGAAAATCCGTTGTAGTTAATATCCCTTTTGCTCTGAGAATTGCTCCGAGTTCCCGCCCTATTCCATGTACCTTTTCTATTTCTATAACCGCAGGCTTAGTCACAGATTCCGCCTTTTTGGGAATTCCGCTTAACAGGTCGGTGAGAGTGTCCATAACCCGCGCCATCCCTTCCGGAATTTCTCGAACTATCTTCATATTGACCTTCATAGTAGTAGGATTTGATTGACTGAGAGATGTAAAGAAAGAGCGAGAAGAAGCAAGGGACGGACCAAGTACTGCCGATGGAATCATATCGGATTTTATCGGTTCAATCTTTGTTTCCACTACCTCCACCGCAAATTCAATGTTCATCTCATTGAGTTGCATACTTGGAGGCTGAACTAAGGCAAGAATAGGGATACACATCTCGAAAGGTTGAACCTCGAATTTGGTTTCAGGGATTCCTGTTTCCGGATCTACCTTTCTTTCCTCTATTACTCGTTCAGCCTTAAAGCGAAAAGTCTTAACTTCACCTTCCTTCAAACCGAACTGTTCAATAAAAGAAATTGTTTCCTGTAAAGCAAGACTCTGTGCCTTAATAGCTGACTGGAGAGGTAGAGCGAAAAGTTCTCCAAGTTTATTGACCTTCACTTTTTACTATCACCTCCTTCCTTTTGACATACGTTTTTTATTCAGCATAATCTAAAGTATCGATTCTTCCAAAATTCCACTATCGCTGCATCAAAAGCGCCGGTTCCCGATTCCGAATCCGCGGCTTTGCTCCGGGCATCATTGCAATTTACCGTCATTACAAATGAAGCTCCGCCACGTCGGTTACACAGCATGACCCGAAAAAAACGAATTCTCAGGCATACCTTGTCCGGCGAAAAGAAAAATGCTTTCCTTGCAATATGTTCACTTTACCAATTTGTGTGGGTCAAAAATGATCTATGCTGAATGAGTTGGTTTTTAATGTATTACTATAACCATACTTAATATAAAAAAAATAAAACGGATGTCAAAAAAAATACAGCCGATTTTGCATCTTGCTATCGGTGACCGATTATTCCTTTTTGATTTTGATTTTTTCCCCTCCAAATAAGTTTAACTAAACGGAATAAAAGGGGAGAGGGTCGGCTATCTTTGTCGGTAAGTCAACGCGTCATTAAATTTGTTCTCTAAGGTGTAATCTAATAATAATTGTCGATTCTAAGAAAATCGCCATGATCCGGCGCGACTGTTTTAGTGCACTAAATATCTCTTACAGCGCCGGTTTACGATCCGGAACTTCTCCCGGCGCTGTCACCAGCAACGCCCTGTCAAACCTGCTCCGCCTAAATTTGCCTTCACCGACACCGGCATGAAGAAATCGAATGTTGTCAAGGTTTGCTGCCTGCGCCTTTTTTCGGGCTCGAAGGTCGCTTCCCTTATCATTTCTTTTTATCGATCAACTTTTGTTATCGGGTTTCCCCACAAGGAATGCCACAACATACAATCCTGAATAGAGAAGCCCAAAGATCGTGTTCAGAGCAATTGCGCCTGCGTTCCCGCCGGAGTGCCCGAATTGATTGACGCTGTGTAGGATATTACCCAGTAGAATCGGTACGATGGTGAAAAGAAGGATAGATCGCCTTTCGAATGGCTTGAAAACCACCCAGACCAGCAGGGCTGTCCACCCGAACTCCAATACGATGGCTGATATCAGAATTTCTCTGATCGCGTTGTTGTATTGAGGATTAAAAAACTCTCTCAGAAGTCCGATGCCATAAACAGCGTTAATGACTGCGCCACTGAGAGCGACAACTATGATAATAATTCTTCTGATTCGGATATTGTTCATTACTATACTCCATTAGTTTCTACTACGGCAAGGTGTTCTTTGGAAAAAAGCATATCTTTATCTATTACAATGATAGCAGCGGCAACAGCAATAAGAACCACAGTTTCAATAGACTTTGTAATCTGTGTCATTTGCAGCATTTCCTGCGAGATATTGACAATAAAGTGAAAGATAATCGCAGCAATTACACTTTTTCTGTTTTTTATGCAAATCCAACTTATGATAAATCCCATTGGGATGATGCTGACAAAAAAGTTAATACCAAACCAGATGTTTTCGTGAAAAATCTCGTACTGATAGGAATTGTTTACAAATATGAGCGGATAGTGCCAGAGCGACCAGAGTAAACCGAAAATAATCGATGCCGTAAAGTAATTGTAGCGGCTCAGCAGACTGTCGAAGGCATACCCCCTCCAACCAAGCTCTTCAAAAACGGCAGCCAGTAAAAGAACAAGCAACACCGGAACAAATCCCGATGAAAAAGAGAAACCTTCGGCAAATTGAAACTGCGAAATCGATCCCCCAAAGGGAAGAGAAAGAATGATGGCTGCCAGAACCGAGAACGGCATTATTAAAATAAATGCCGGGAGCATTTTTGGCTGTATTAGCTTAATATTGATAAGCCGGTTGACAAAATCTTTTTTTAGATCTGAGTTTTTAGAACTAAAGATCATAACAAGCGAGATAAGAAACGGCGCCATTAGTCCGGGCAGCATAAATAACATATACAGTCCGCCTTTATCATCCCGAAAACTAACATAAGCCCCTGCAGACCAGAGGGTAAAAGTCGCAAGGAACGTCACTGAAAAGTAGAATAGTGGTTTGTATTTGTAGTCAGAAATCATTTATTCCTCCGAACATTATTGGCTGTGCGCATGGCTTTTAAGGCGTGAGATTTTTATCTCTCACGGCGGCAATAACCACCTTAGCCAGACGGTTCTCCATATCCTTAAACACCTGCGTCGAGCCATCAACGATTCCAATGTCCGTATTGATCTGGAAGGCAATGGCGACGCCATACCCGGGATAGTAGCGAAGACCGGAACTGTAGCCTGGTATCCAGCCGCTGTGACCGTATGTGGTACCCAGAGGACCATTTTTGTGGATGGCAACCGCAATACCGTATCGCGTGTCGGGATTGTCGCTACTGATGGACACCGACTGCAGGAGAGCTTGCAGATAGTTGCCTTTTATGGCATGACCTTCGTAGAGCGCTTTTGCCCAGATTACCAGATCTTTAGGGTTGCTGATCAATCCACCGCCGGTCCATTCAATGCCCGGATGCCAGACCATAACGCCGGGACGGAGGGTCGTTTTTGGAGGCAGGTCGAATGCATTGTCCGGCGTCAGGTAACCTGCGGCGAGACCGGGCAGTTCAAGACGATCGGATGGCGTGGTCAGTGTAAGATGTAAAGGCACAAGAAATCGCCGGGTAACCTCTTCGTAGTAGCTGTGCCCCGTGACCGCTTCGATAATAAGACCAACGAGAAGGTAGCCGGTGTCGCTATAGTGCCAGCCTTTGCCCGCTTTGAACAAGGGCGGTCGGTCCAGCACAAACGCAATCAGGGCTTCCGGCGGAAAGGGATTGGCGGTGGCGCGCCGGTTTTCGCGGAACGCCTGCCTGAAGGACTCCGACTCAACATGATTCGCTATACCGGAACTGTGGGTCAGAAGCTGGCGCAGCGTGATCATATCGTGATTTGGCAGACGCGAAAACCACCGCCGATTACCAAGCCATTTCGATATGGGATCATCGAGGTTCAATACGCCCTCCTGTGCAAGCGCGATAACGGTTGCCCCCACAAAGGTTTTGCCGATACTCGCGGCAAGCATGCGCGATTGCGGCGTCATTGGAATCTTTAATTCCATATCGGCTAAGCCGGTTGCGAAAACCTCGACCGTCCCGTCGGGCAGAATATAGGCGGCTGTTGCGCCCGGAAACTTGTATTGATCATGTAGCTTTTCGAGCTCCGACTGAAA
>JAADGR010000113.1 GCA_013152225.1 Calditrichota bacterium | reverse complement strand
TTTGATAGCGAATTTCTCCATTCATAATAAATTTGCAGATATACTGACCGGAACTCACATCGTTTCCAGCACTATTTTTCCCATCCCAGGCAACAAAATGCTGTCCGGCTGAAAATCGATTTTTTGCCAGTGTGCGCACGAATTGTCCGGAAACGCTATAAATTTTCATCTCGACCAGTGCAGGAAGAGAAATCGAAAAACGAATTCCCGTTGAGGAATTAAAGGGATTGGGATAAGCTGGGAAAAGTTTTATTCCTTTTGGGATTGAATCGGACTTTTCAGCGCCAACGGCCGTTTGCTTGTCTCGTTCCACAGTTAACAAAACGGTATCGTTCGAGTTTTCGTCATTAAAAGCCACAAGTACCAGTTTTTTATCTTGCCACAAATCCCGACCGCTTGTCGATTCTACGAATTGACAAGCAATACCTGTAGTAGGCCAGGAAATGTTATTCAAAACAGGGTGCTGCCCGCCGTTGATGATTTGTGCCAACCCGACTGCGGAATTAGATACGTTAATAAGAGCCACGTCGCGCAGGCCGGTGGGATACAAAACAATGTATTGTTGAGAAACCTCATCCCAGGTGACAGCCAATTTTGTCTCCCGCGTAATAGGCGTATTTTCAATGATCGCATAACTTTTTCGCGCGCCGGATGTATCGATTAAACAAACGTAACTGTTCATTCCCGATTTGGCAATGGCAATGAATCGGGACAATTTTTCCAGCCAAGCAACACTGTAATAGTATTGATTGATGTGGTGCAAATAAGACTGCGGCGATGTTTTGGAAGCGGTTTCCGAGGACAAGGACACAACCGTACCGCTAAAGTTTGACCCGTCTCCCCAACCGACGAAAGCATGTTTCTTATTGTCCGACGCTGCGACCGGCCACCACTGGTCTTCGTCTCTCGGCGACAATTCCAGCGTCTGCAAAAAAGCGCCGGTCTGATCGTCCAGCATTTTTGCTTTATTCATGGCAAATTCTGCCGGCGGCGCTTCATCCGTATAGGCCACCAGGAAACTTTTGCCCACGTGTACCACGCTTGGGGAATGCTGCGATTCGGTGCCCCCGGCAAGAATCCAGTTCTTTTTTATGACCGATCCGTTCGGTTTGTGCATCTGCCCGCGAATATCGACCGTAGCGCCGCTGCCGTCCTCCCATACGCTCATGATAATATTTTCATCAGGATTAAGCGCCACGCTGACCGGCTCCTGTGCCTCATCGCTGCCGCTGCCGATATAACGAACAGGTCCGCTTTCCGTTTGCAGAACGGCGGTTTCATCAAAGGAAACGATCTGTTTGTAAATATCATGCTGCCATTCCCCGTCATCCGAGCCGGACGAACTTGACCAGGTGATGTAGTATTGAAGACCGGTGGAATCTGTAAACGGCAAAATGGACATGGAATGACTGAATTCCCGGGGATCCTGCTGGGCATAAGTGAGTTGGCTGAGGAAAGCCAGGAATAAAATAAAGCGCAATGTTTTCATACGTTTTCTTTCTCTTTTGCTGAGAATCGTTTTGATTTAGATCGATAGCAAATCGAACGGGTAATACACGATATAATTATGCACAAAACGATTGCCTGTTTAGAACAGGAAAAGCGCCATTCACTTGTCAAATTTGTCGGCCAGGCATGAACGAATCGACTTTGTAATCTATCGATTTTAAAGATCTCAATTCGATCTTTTTTTCAAAGCTCTCTACAGGCGTAAAAATCAATCAAAACCAAAAGCAAAGAGTAGTGCGGGCTTTAGTTGGTGCATTTTCCTTTCGGATAATTTAGTGATATAGGAACCTATTTTGACTTTGGATATGGTCTGGATGTGATCAAGATTGACAGCGCAGGTCGTTTTCATTCCATCGCTCTCATCAAGGATGATTTCTGTAGGAATATCCCGAACCGTTGAGGTAATGGGAGCGATTGTGATCTCTCCAAGAAATTTGATAGCAGACGTTCTTGTTAAAATGAGCACAGGCCTCTTTTTATCCGGCGATCTGAATTTATACCAGCGAATCTCACCACGTTCCATCATTCCCCCCAATCCTGCTCATCTTCCCAAACGTCAAATTCACCTGGTTTGACCGGATTTTTCATGTATCCCTGCAGGTGCTTCTCCTCCATTTCCTGAATTCGCAATCGCTCCATTTGTTTTTTCAGAGATTCGCGAATAAACGCAGAACGAGTGATCTTTAAATTCTTAATCACTTCTTCTACTTGCTTCAACAGCTCTTCATCCAATGTCATCTGGATCGTTTTCATACAAACCTCTCATTGTATTTATCCATAATTTATTCCATATTTCTATAGCTATTAATATAGCTATAATATTGAATAGTGCAAGCAAAATGTCGTGTAGCTTGCAAAAGGTAATGAAAGTATGAAACAGGGGAAAGATCGGCAAACACGGTTAATCTGCAAATAAACCTATCTTTCCATAACCAATACAACCGAATTCGGCGGTATGGTGACACTGTCGGTGTAAAGGACGGCATCGGGATGCTCCGGCGTCGCCTGAACAAGGGGCGTCTCTTTAGCAAAAAAGTGAATCTGAATGGCGACGGCATTATTGTAATCGTAATTCACTATCACTGCGGCCTTTTTGCCCGTTTTGCGATTGAGAAACACCGCATAGTTCCGGTACGGCTCACCTCCGGCAGTAACGCGGGCGCCGACGGTGTGGCGAAATTCGCCATGCCAAAAAAAATCGTCATATCGCCGACGCAGTGCATCAACTCTTTTGCCGTAAGCTATTGTCAGCGGAAATTCGTCCAGCCGGCCTTTGAAATTACGCGGCTCGTAACTGATGATGTAGCGATCCATCAAGGCCAGATTAATCATGTTGCGATCATTGTAACCGGCAACGGTGATCATCATTTCTTCGTCCGGCGCCACATAGCGGTGCAATGGAACGTGATTCAGATCGACGCGAAAGTAGGACAGATGGTAATGGCGAAATTCGAGATCATAATTTCCTTCGCCGGCGTAGAGATAGTCCGGTTTCAATCTATCGCTGATGCGGTGAAAGCCTTCGGCAAGCATGGCGTCGCCTGCATAAATATGCGCGGGAACATGGTGGCCGTGCGTTTTGTCGAAACAATAGCGCGCGCCGCCGTGATGCTGGTTCTCGTCGTACAACATGCCGTCCGCGCCCAGGTTAATGGATTTGATAAACTCTTTGTTTGCGATTTTTCGCCATGCCGCTGCCAGGTGGCACATAGGCGAAAAGCGATGGGTATTAATCTCCGCCAATTGCGTCGCTGTCTGGTAAGCATAGCCGCTGTGGTAATGTGGATCACCGTAGGGGTCTTTGGTCGCATATTTCAAAAGTTCATTTCGATACCGGTCCAGCGTTCGGTCAGCCCAGGTATACTTGTTGAACAAAATAATTTTTACACCCATCTTTTGTACCGCGTCGATGGCATCGTGCAAATCATCCCATGTCCCAAGGCGGGGATCAATGTCATGCGACGGATTCCCTCCATCCTGCCCACCGATGGTCCAGCCGGTTACCTGAATGGCCTTTACGCCGTGCCTGGCGCAATCCTCGCCGATTTTTACCAGGTCTTTATAAGTGTAACGAATATCGTCTTCGGGATTGTTCATGTGAATTTGCTGCCAGGAGTGCACCTGCGCAAACCAGTCCGGCTTGGTCGGCGCCTTAAACCAGGTTTTGCGCCATTTCTTGTAGAGATCAGCGCCGCTGTGCCAGTCGCCCTGGTAGGGCTGCAACACAATGGGGTGCAGTTCCACTGATTCTCCGGAATTGACAAAGGGAAAATGGACAGTGGAAAATTCCAGGCGAACCGGTTGTCCGGCGATACTGTCCGTTTTGGGGTTAACCCCGGTATCCCACAACTCGTAGCTGACATAGCCGGGAATGAGTCGGGCCGTGAATTTAACCATGTGTTCGACTGTGGTATCATGATAGCCGACATAGAGTCCCTGGCAGCCGCTGTCAATGAGCGAAAAGGGCGTGTCCGGCGTTTTCAGCCATTGCATCGGATAATCCACAGCAAAGTAGCCGGGTTCGTTGGCAAATTTCGGATAAAGCTCCAGCCGTCGCATACCGCCATAATCCATACCTAATTGTGCCAGATATTCAGCTTTTGGCGGCAGGCTCAGATCGCCGAGCATCGGCCAGGCCACAGTCTCCACGGTATAAGGGCTGTTGTTCTCGATGCGTGCCGTGTAGACCAGGCCGCTGTTAGTGAGCCGTACCGTGCCGGTGAAGCGAATCGGCAGTTCGCCGCCGTTTTTACTGCGCAGCGTGCTCCAGATGAAATCGATTTGTTGATTTGCTTTGTCAAAATGCACCTCGGGCGTCGCCTGTTTCTCTCCAGCCACCGGATTGAATCGTTGCCCCGGTAACGGCACAGACATGTGAAAGGATTGTGCCAATCCCGCGCGACGTTGAATAGGCCAGCCGGTGCTTTTGCTGATGAGGTGTTCCAGGGCGCCGGTCTTTTCGTTAAAGACGGCTTTCAAGGCGCCGTTTTCCAGAATGATTTCCGCGTTTAACGCGAAAGGTAAAAACATGATGAAAATGAAGAAACCTTTTTTCATAGACTCCTCGCAGAAATATTCATTGCAGATTCCCAACGATCACATCGGAAATTCTTCCGGTGCGGAAAATAGCTCAGGACTTTAGTCCCTAGTTTTGCTTACGGGGATGAAAATCCTGTTTCGTTTTTTCGTCCACCATAACTATGGTGAGCGATCAGAAAAAGATGAAAATTCAAACAGCAAAAGTAACATATCACTCACGGGTGGTAAACTCCAGGAGAGTGTCGGAAGAGCCCACTTATCCTCCTGCAGGTTTTTGATCACTCGCGAAACAATCTATTTTATAATTGTACAAATTTAAACTCCGACTTTAAATTTGCACAAAAATGAGATTCTTTATCAAAGTGGGCGATGTAGCATTGAAAGTTCGTAGAATACTCTCAGTCTTAACCTTCACAGACCTCAGGAAATCCGGCAAGACAACTTTTGCACCCAAGTTTCTCCCCAACCACGTCACATCAAATAAAATGTTTTCCATCCTTCCACGCCTGTTTCATGGGACGTTTCAAACCGCGGCAGATGTAAATTTGCAAATTATTCTCATAAGGAATGGCATATTGGGATCGGATGACTGGACCGGGTTTCACTTCCGCAAACGTGCTCTCAAGGTCTTCCCTTGACTGGCCGATGATCAAATAGACTGTCTTTTCAGTGACTTGTCCCGGCCCCCACAAATAATAATTATTGTGCTGACTCTTGGCCGGTGGCAGGTGATAATATTTGGAGAAATAATTAATCGCCCCGCCTTCACCATAATTATCGGTCACAACGATGCAGTCCCGTTGCTGCTCGGGTGGCAAAGAGTCGTATACCGCGGAAATTATTTTGGCCATATTCTCCCAGCCAAACCGGTCTGCAAAATACTGCGGCAATGCACCCAGTTCTGAATTCTCGGCATTTTTTACTTTGATCCCCAATGCTGACTGGTAAGAGATAAACTTATTCACCGGCAATATCGGAAGCGCCAGGGGCAGGGTAATCGCACCGCCAATAATCGTATGAGCCAAAATAACGGGCATGACCCAACGCCGGTTTTTCTTTTGCGACAGTTTTTCGAAGGCAATTGCGCCCCCGGCAAAAAGGATGGGATAAGCGGAATAGAGATAGTACGGTTTGCTTTTCTGCACAGCCAGAAAAACAAAGGTGATGATATAAAAAAGCCCCCAAAGTCGGTATTGTTTGTTTTGGCGGGAAATGAGGAAAAATAAAAGTCCGGTCATCCAGATGATGAAATTTGCCGGCCCGATTTCCAACACCGATGCCATAAAAAATTGCAACGGAGGAATGTCCGCAATTTTGAATCGTTTGGCGTTCGCCATAAATTCCAGCGTGGGCCAGCCGTTTGCGGATTGCCAGATAATATTCGGCAAAAACAAAACAATAGCCAAAAGGCCGCCGAGCCACAAATACTTGTCGAGTAATATTTTTCGATACGGTGTGAAAAGCAATCCGACCACGAGACTGAATGCAAAAAACAACACGCTGATTTTGTTCTGCAGTCCCAGGCCCATTAGAGCGCCAAAGACAAGCCATAATTTCGAATTGCCGGTTTTTAAGATGCGAACAACGAGCAAAAATCCTGCGGCCCAGAAAAGGAGATCGTAGGCGTTCATGGAATAAAATCCCGTCATACCGAGAAAGCCGGGGGCAAGTGCAACGCCCAGCGCGGACAGAATTTGTGCGGAGCGTTTGCCGCCTAATTCTCGGGTAATCAAAGCAGTCAAAACGATCAAAATTGACCCGGATAATGCCGGTAAAATGCGGATGGCGTGTACAGAATCCCCTGTGAGAAATCGCGAGATCGCCAGCAACAAAATTGACAAGGGCGGCTGATCGACGTAACCCCAGGCGAGATGTTTCGAGCACTCGATGTAATAAAACTCATCCCGAAACATGCCGTAATTACCGTTGGTGAAAATGTGCAGGAAAAACTGCGTGAGCGCGATAGCGCCGATAATGAGCAGGTTGTTCTTTTGCTTGCGATCGGACATTTCGTTGACCCTCAACTTTACATTTTTCCAAAACTCTGTTTTGTCTTGCAGATAAACAGATTGTTTTTGCTACTATAACGGATCAAATGGGTAACTATCGGTCATAACTATTTTGTCTTTTATCAACAAAAAAAGACAAAATAATTACGGACAAAATGATTGCTTATATACCACAGAAACAGCGCCATTAATTTAATAACACATACAAATCCCTATGTAACCGGTCACAGAAACTCTTGGTTTTAGCATAAAAAAGTTAAAAAGTTAAATTCCATAGACTTGTAATTATTTTGTCCTCAATTATTTTGTCGTTAAATCTAACAACAAAGTGATGACGTACGTACTATTCTCACCCACTCGATTTGAAATAAACCTTCATTTTTGTTCTGAAAACAAGGCGAATTTTCATTCAGGACGGAATCATGAAAAAAATGTTTCATGTACGAGTTAAACTCATTTGACCAAAATCATTTTCTTTGTTTCAGAAAACCTGCTGCCATTTTCCCTCACGATCAAACGGTAAAAATAAATGCCGGACGTGACCGTCTGCCCGAGATTATTTTCGGCGCTCCATTCGACTGCATGTTGTCCCGCTGCCTGCATTTCAGAAACGATCTGCTTTACTCGTTTCCCGTTTACATCGAAAATCGTCAGGTCGACTTTTCCCGGCTTGGAAAGATTGTATTGAATCTGTGTTACCGGATTGAACGGATTGGGATAATTTTGCAAAAGGCCGAAACGAGATGGTGCGGATGTTTTTTTGTCAACAAAAACGACTCGCGGATCAAC
>JAADGR010000125.1 GCA_013152225.1 Calditrichota bacterium | reverse complement strand
GGCGGCTTTATTCTCTCACCTTCCGATCATTTTTTCGATGCCGAGTCGGAATTGATTATGGCGTATGCAGATGAAGTGAAGAAATGTGTTTATTAACAAGGGGCTAAAGCCCCTTGTTCTTGTTGATGAATTGTAACTGCTCAGGCACCGTTGCCTGAGCTTGTCGAAGGCAATATTCTACCCTTTAAATTTATTGAATGAGTGTAAAAGCCGCCCTTCGACAGGCTCAGGGCTCAACCCAGAGATCAGGCTCAGGGCTCAGCCTTGAGATCAGGACTGAGATCGGCCCTGATCTCAGGATTCAGAGATGCTGGGGAATTACGATGAGTTGATTGTAATGTTTTGTCTGAATATTGCTTTTACGAATGACTTACAAAGAGAATATTTCCTGAAAAGCAGCTCTCATTTTTTCCAATGTCTCATCAATATCTGCTTCCCGGTGGGAATAGCTGATAAACCAACGATGATTGGCAAAAATGCCTTTTTGATAGAGTTTTGAAAATAGTTTGTTTTGCCATTCGATATTTCTATTTTCATCTTGATCATCAAATATAATGAACGGCGCCGGATCGAGTCCACCCGCATGTGCCGGGACCCCCGTTTCTTTGATAATTTCTGCAAAGCCGTCACGAAGACGTTTTCCTATGGCATTAATGTGGTCGTGAACAGGTTCGTCGCGTATAATTTTCATGGTTGCTTTACATGCGGCGAGCGACAATGTTTCGCCCCCGTGGGTAATGGTAATAATCGTTTTTTCGAGCGTTTGCATATATTTTTTCTTTCCGGCAAACGCAGAAACAGGATAACCGTTCGCGATCGCTTTGGCGTAGGCCGCGAGATCAGGTGTGATGCCAAAGTATTCCTGCGCACCGCCGCGGCCAAGTCGAAAACCGGTGAGCACTTCGTCAAAAATAAGAAGCGTACCGCCGGCATCACAGCGCTGGCGCAGGTGCTGTAAATATTCTTTGCCGACTGTCTCATTCCAGTCGTAGGGTTCAACAATAGCGGCTGCAAGGTGATCTCCGTAGCTGTCAAAAACACGGTCAACCGCGTCCACATCACCGTAAGGGATGTCATGAATGAATTCTCGCAAAGACCCGGGTACACCCGAATTGGGCCAGTTCAGTGCAAACCAATCGTGGTAGCCGTGATAGCCGCTGGTTAAAATATGATCACGTCCTGTGTAACTGCGCGCCAACCTGGTGCATGCGGTACAGGCATCGGCGCCGGTCTTCATAAAGCGGATTTGCTCAATCCACGGGACATTTTTTATAATCGCTTGAGCTGCATTTAATTCGATCGGACTGGCCATGCTGAACAATACGCCGTTTTGCATTTGTTCACGCACGGCTTCGTCTACGGCGTCATATTGGTAGCCCAAAATTATAGGGCCTAAAGAACAACGATAGTCAATGTATTCACGGTCATCAAGGTCCCACATCCGGCAGCCCTTTGCCCGCTTGATAAAGGGCGGCATACCTTGCCAATCCGGATTGATACGCTTTGCATTGGTTTGGGTGCCCCAGGGAATGAGAGTTTGTGCTTTTTCAAGATGCTGCTTGTTTTTCGGCGTCATGTTTTATCCTTTCATTTCTTGTCAAGTTTTGCAAGATAATAAGGTCAGGGCATCTTGTCAAGAAAAAAAGAGAATGTCATGAGAATATAAAATATCGTGGCTTCTTGTTTTAATCGTTTTGCCCAAAATTGTATTGCCTGTTTTTTTGTTCATTTGGAATTAGATTTAAATTGAAAGGCAAAACCATTAGGGACAAAATAATTACTTTTAATGTGCAGATAATCGATTTATTTTCTTAATAGGGAATATGAATGAGAACTTTGGCCTCGGTTGATTATTATGTTTTGATCTTTTATGCCGTACTCGTTCTGGGTATTGGCATTTATTTCAGCAAATTCATGAAAGGTGCAAAAGAGTATTTTACCGGCGGGAATATGATCCCCTGGTCCTGGTGGGTCGGTGGTATCTCTTTGTACATGGGAAATTTTTCCGCCTGGACATTTACCGGCGCATCCGGCTTTGTTTACCACACAGGGCTTTTCGGCGTTATTTATTTTCTCACATGGTCGGTTGCTTTTTTCATCGGCTACCGCATTACAGCAGCAAAGTGGCGTCGTTCCCGCGTTATTTCGCCAATCGAATACACTTCCACCCGCTACAACGTTACAACACAACAGCTCGTTGGTTATGTTATGGTCATCGGCGGTATCTTGAATCGCGGCATCATTCTTATGGCTGTATCAAAGGTGATTTCTTCAACTGTCGGCATTCCGATAGAATATGTGATTATTATCTCCGGTACCGTTATCATGCTTTATACACTGCTCGGTGGGTTATGGGCGGTAACTATTACCGATGTCGTCCAGTTTATCATCTTGCTGGCTATCACGCTGCTGGTCATGCCGTTAAGCATCAAGGCTGTTGGAGGACTTGGGGCGTTCATACATCAGATTCCGCCTTTAAGGATGGAACATATTTATGGGGGGATGAAATATAATGTCCATTATCTGATCGCCATTACAATTTTTAATATTGTCAACGCCAATTGGGGCGCTGCCCAGCGTTACTATAGCGTTAAAGACGAAAAGGATGCAAAACGTGTGGGACTGATGTGCAGCCTTTTATTTCTTACCGTTCCCATTCTTTTCGGCGTACCGCCTCTGGCCGCACACATGCTCTGGCCGGATCTCTCTGTAGTGGATTTCTTTTCAAACCACATCAAACCGGAAGACCTTGTTTACGTTGGAATTGTTCTGAAAACCATACCCAACGGGTTGATCGGTTTCTTTCTCGCCGCCATGTTTGCAGCAACGATGAGCACTATCGACACGACTTTTAATATTGATTCATCGGTCATCTCCCGAGATTTGTACGCCGGGCTGATAAATCGCAAGGCAGACGATAAACAAATTTTGTTTGTTGGGAAAATTGCGACGATTGTTCTGGGCGTCCTGGCCATTGCTATGGCGCTTCTTTATGCAAAAAGCCAGCTCGGAATCTTTAACCTTATGGTTATAGTAATTGCTCTGACAACTTTTCCTGTTGCCATCCCCATGGCCTTTGGTCTTGTATTTAAAAAACTACCGAGGTGGTCGGCTGCGAGTGCTATTTCTTTGGGTTTGTTGGTGAGTACAGTTGGCCGCTTTATTTTGAACTGGTCAATGGGTCCTCTCATGTATGCTACGGCCATCCTTACGTTTATTATTTTGGTTGTATCGCCCCTGCTGGATAAATTATACAGGAAAAACAAGGCAAGCCTCGCGGTCATTTTGGCCGGCTGGACAGTGATACAATTTTCAATTTTTTATAATGGTTCTCTTTCTCCTGTAAAACTGGTATCCTTTTATGCCGCTGCCGGTGTTTTTGGCATAGTGCTCTACTTTTTTGCATACTTGTATTCCACAGAGACGGATGAGGACAAAAGTATTGTCGAACATTTTTTCGAACGGCTTGCAAAACCCGTTAATGTTGCGACCGAAGTCTATGGTGCAAATAAACGTCCCGTATCCAGCTTTCCGGTGGTTGGAATTGTGACAATGATCATCGGGGCATTGATATTCTTTTTAATTTTACTTCCCAAGGGCAGCGCGGACATACCGATTCATTTTGCCATGGGCGGCTTTTTGTTGATTGTCGGTTTTTTAATGTATTATTTTGGCGGAAAGAGCGAACAAAAATTTTTAATGGAATTGCGAAATAACTCGGCAAGCTAATAGGGATAGGAATAAAAAGTATGAAAGCACATTTCAGAATTTCAGTCATCTTGTTTATCTTTGTGACAACTTTTTTTGCTATGGCTGCATCTCCACCCAGGCTTTACGTCGTGACTCGAAGCACCAAAGTGTTTCGTCTTGGAAAAAGCGAATTCCCGAGCGTTGGGCTTTTTTCTACCCGTGACCAAGGGAAACACTGGAAGCATTATGGCTGGTATTATACAAAGTGCTTTTCCGCAACGACAACGATGATTGATGGTCAGCGTGTTTACTATCTTGCCTGCGGAAACGGCGTGCAGAAATCCCCGGATGGCGGTAAGCATTGGATTCTCACAACGGGTTGGGAAGACACCGAATGTCTCAGAGTGGCGATTGATCCTTCAAATAAGCAGACGGTGTATACAGCCACAGCGTACGGTATTTTCAAGACGACGGACGGCGGTAAAACCTGGGCAGAAAAAAATAAAGGCCTGACGAGCACATTCACCGAGACCGTGCTCATTGATAATGCTGATCACAATCATCTCTTTTGCGCTACAGAATCAGGAATACACCGCAGCGATGACGGCGGAGAACACTGGCAGCCCGTCGCTTTGCTCGGACTGGGAATTCGTACGCTGATTCAGCATCCGACAGAATCCGACCTCATTGCTGCCGGTACGGAAGAAGACGGGATTTTTATATCAAAGGATCACGGAAAAACCTGGCAGCAAAAAAATGCAGGGCTGACGCACAAAACAGTTTATGCCCTGGCCTTTTCACCGCATGATACAAAGACGATTTATGCCGGTACTTTTGGCGGCGGTGTATTCAAAAGCAACGATGCCGGCGATACCTGGAAGGCCGTAAATAACGGACTGCGAATTTTCGATATCCATGCATTAGTCGTCGATCCAGTAGATGGAAATACGGTTTACACCGGCACCCTTAATGATGGCGTCTGGATAAGCCATAATGCGGGCGAAAAGTGGCGCTTTATTGGCCTGGAAACCAGCCAGGTTTGGGATATGTTTTTTGAGTAGCTTGTATTGATTAAAATGAAATTATTCAGACTCTGGATGCTCCGACAGGAACTCCCGGTGTCAAGACTGCTCATGTTGGAATACATATTAAAATAGAAAGCCGGAATATGAAAGCATTTAAATTAGTCGTTTTTTTTATTGTCTTTGTGGCATTTTTCCCTCTGAAAGCTGCGTCAATAAAAGATGAATATAACAGCAGAAAGCAGAAGGTTTTGGCCTGGGCAGATACGTTGCAGAGAGATAATTTTTTTGCAGCAGCAGTTAAAATAAAGCAGGGAGATCATGTGAAGGAGGGCGTGCAAGCCTTTGAACGTGCTCTTGTTCGTTTGAAAAATTCGCCTTCGGGCATGTTTGATATTTATGCTTTGATGGGCAGCTATCTGGCTGTGCAAGACAAGATCGATAAAAGTCTGAAAGATAAAGTTCGTAAGGTGATGGCCACCGCGGACTTTTATCGCGGAGATACGGAGAATCATCTGACAATTTACTACACCGGACTTTACCTGGCAGCACAAACTTTTCCGGATTTACCGGCTGAGAACTGGTACACCGGCAAGTCGGCAGCGGACAACAAACGGGAAGCAAAGAGTTGGCTGGATGACTGGATGAAAACAACAACGACCATAGGACAGGGCGAGTTCGACTCGCCGACCTATATGTCCGTCTATTTGGCGCCCATGTTTGGATTGTATCAATATGCTGCCGATCCTGTGATGAAAGAAAACGCCCGGGTCATGCTGCATTGGTTGATTGCCGATTTTGCCGTTGAGCATTTGGACGGCATGTACGTGGGTGCACACAGCCGCGAATATCCTGACCGCCTTATCGACAAGTACAACCCCCAGTCCTTGATGACGGGCTGGGGCTGGCTCTTTTTCGGCCAGGCCCCGTCTTTATTCAATGAAGCAATGGTTTCCGCCGCACTGAGTGATTTTGTTTTACCCGATGTTCTTTTCCATATCGGCACCGACAGAAGCCAACCCTACGTTCACACAGAAACCAAACGGGTGCGCAATATTATCCGGTTCGGGGACGAACGCAATCCGCCGGTTTATAAATATACCTACATGACAAAAGATTATGCGCTGGGCTCGATGATGGGCGGTGGTATTTTGCAGCCCATTCAGCAGCATACCTGGGATGTAAGTTTCGTTACGCCGAGTCCTCAGTCCATCATTTTTACCGTTCATCCTTTTATCGGGGAAAAAGACCTCGGAATGTTTTTTCCCGAGGAAATGAAATTTTCCATTGAAGAGGTCTCGCGTTTCCATACTTTTTACGGAAAAGAAGGTAAATGGTCTTCCAGTTCACCTTACGAGGAGACTTTTCAGCACAAGAATGCCATCATTGTTCTATACAATATTCCCAAGGGAACGACGTTCGGACACATTGATGGATTTTTTCCCAGGGATCTGGATGCCCGGATTGAGGACCCGTCGGGATGGATATTTTGCCGTGCAAAAAATACCTTCGTGGCGTATTTCCCGTTGCAGCCTTATGAATGGATCGAAGAAGATGTTTGCTACCGGCTGCGCAGCTATAAGCTTAAAAACGGATGTATCGTTGAAGTGGCGGAAGCGAAGGATTACCCGTCGTTTGCGGCTTTTCAAAAGCAGATTTTAAAAAATAACCTCGTGCACGATACTTTTGAAAAAACCATGATGGTCAGTTATACCACATCTGCCGGGGACGTTATGACTTTTACTTATGATGGACCCCGTCAACTCAATGGGAAAAAAATAAATTTTGCCGACTATAAACTTTTTCGCGGGCCGTTTTTAAATGCGGAGATGAATAGTCGTAAGCTGGATATTCACTATAAAAATAAAGGGATGGTTTTGGATATGGCAACCGAGAAAAAAGCTTTAATATTACCGGAAGTAACTTGCAAAAAGATTTCGCGCGAACTGGTATTGTCGGGAAAGATGGATGATCCTCTCTGGCAAAGCGCTCCTTCAGTGAAACTGAAGGATGCAATTACCGGTGATCCCGGTAAATATGATACTGAGGTGCGTGTGCTGTATAATGATAAATATCTTTACGTCGGTTTTTCTTGCCAGGACGACTATATTTGGGGAACGTTGACTGAGCGCGAGGATCCGATTTGGAATGAAGAGTGCGTTGAGGTTTTTCTCAACCCGGCAAAAAGTAAGCATCAATATTATGAAATCAATGTCAGTCCGAAAAACACGGTGTTCGATGCCTGTATTGTCAATGACCGAACTCCGGAAAATAGTGACCGGCAATTTAAAAGTTTGCAGGAGTGGAATGCTAAAAATCTTCGCACAGCCACTCATATTGAAGGGGATGTGGATATTCCGGGAAAAGGAAAAAGCTGGACGGCGGAGCTGGCCATTCCTCTTGAAGAACTTTACGGGGCTGAAAATACGCCTCCAAAAACCGGTGATGTGTGGCGGGTCAATTTCTATCGCATTGATTCGCCGAAAAAAGGTCAACAGGAATATTATGCCTGGGGCAAAACGGAGCGTCCTGCTTTTCATTTGCCGTGGCGGTTCGGATATTTGAAATTCTGAAAAAAGTCAATTCGTTCTAAAACATTTTTAAATGAGGCAACAGTAATGAACACCAAACCACTGAAGTATTTTGATAGTTTCGCCGCAATCGGCCGTCGTGCGGGTAAGGACGCCGAAGCGCCGTGGACTACGGAGCACCTTCTCGAAGATATGGTGCGGTGCCGGATAAACGCAGCCCTTGTCTTTTCACACCAGGCAAAGGACACGCATCCGTTGGTGGGCAATGGTCTTGTTGTGGAAGAATGTGAAAAACATCCGCGCCTTTTTCCGTGCTGGGTGGGACTGCCGCATCATACCGGCGAATTCCCTCGTCCGGACAAATTGATGCAGGAAATGGAAGAGAATAATGTACGAGCGCTAAAAATATTCCCGCGCATTTACGAATTTGCTGTTGATGAGCCGACACTGGGCGAACTCTTTTCGACTATGCAGGAAGCAGGGCTTCTTTTAATTGTCGACGCCGGCCATCATGGAGAGGCGGCGCAAATCGAATGGCCCGAGGTGTCGTGGCTTTGCGAAAACTACCCGCGTCTGAACGTTCTGCTTCACAGTGTGCGCTGGGAAGCGACACGCACGCTGGCTCCTCTTGCCACGCGGTTTCCCAATCTGCACTTTGAATTTTCCAATTACCAGGGCAACCGGATGCTTGAGTTTTGGTCCGATTTGATCGGTCATGAACGCTTGCTTTTCGGTTCTGAAACTTTGATCAAGAGTGTTGGCGCTGCCCGCGCTTATGTCGATTATGCGGATTTGACGGACGAACAACGTCGTGCTGTAGCGGGTGAGAACTTGCAGCGTCTCCTGCGAATTGCGGAACTGCCGGCAGGTTACGAATCGGAGCCTGTTCAGGATAAAATAATGCTCAAAGCTCTCCATGCTGAACCTGTCGACGACATGCTGGTGATCGATGCGCATGCACATATTATTCAAAAGGGAACCTGGGGTGCCTCTCGTGTGGTCATGATCCAGGGCGATGCTGCCGGCGTGGTGCAACGAAACCGTCGCATCGGCGTGGACAAGACCTGCGTCAGCGCGTGGACAGCCATTTGGGGCGACTATAAGCTTGGCAATGAGGATACGCGTCAGGCCTTAATTGAATTCCCGGACGAGATTGTCGGCTATGCAGCGCTCGATCCCAATTATGTAACCGACTGGGAAAAGGAGTGCAAGTATTATCACGAGGAATGCGGTTTTCTTGGATTAAAGCCGTACTATCCGCAAATGAAAATTCCGTATAACGATGATCGCTTCGCTCCCTGGTACGAATATGCCAATACGCGCCATTTGTTTTGTCTGCTCCATTATTCTGATGATTTCAAAGCAGAAGTCTCTGATATTGCCGGACGCTATCCCAATATCAGCTTTTTGCTGGCGCACTCGGGTACAAGCTGGGAGGTGGCGAGGGAGCATGTAAAGATCGCCAAAGAATTTTCAAATTGCTTTTTAGAAATCACTTTCACGGCTGTGATGAGCGGCATAATCGAGTACATGGTGCGGGAAATGGGTTCGGAACGCGTGCTCTATGGCTCTGATGCCCCCATGCGCGATCCCTATCCTCAGTTTGGCTGGGTCGCCTATGCGGATATTTCGGAA
>JAADGR010000051.1:11263-13011 GCA_013152225.1 Calditrichota bacterium | reverse complement strand
TTACGGGAAAAGCTATTGCAAAAGTGGCAAGCGGCTTTAACCTGGCCGGAATGAAATCCTGCCAGGCAAATATTACCGCTCGCGTTATCGATGCCGATGTGGGAACGATTTTGGCGACGGGTAGCAAGCACGCGGCTTTCCCCCACATCGATGAAGTTACGGGCGGGACAAAAGCAATCGAAAAAGCGGCAAATGCATTGGCCGACGAGTTGATAAACAAAATTCTGGAAAAGTGGCGCGGAAAATATTACAGCATGAACAATGTTAAACTGATGGTAATGGGCATGGGGAGCTACACACAAGCATCGAATTTTAAGAATTCTCTCCAGTACGCCGTCCGTGGTGCGAAAAATGTGTTTCAAAGAAATATTGTTGCCGGAACAGCCGAGTTTGATGTGCAAATATCAGGTAATGCAGAACAGTTGGCCAGAGAAATCGATCAAAGAAATTTTGGTGAATTCCAGATGCATGTTATTGGAGTTACAGCTAACAAAGTGACGCTTAGAGCAACGCCTGTGAAAATTGACATGGGCGCGGGTAACTAAATTGAAAGCGAAAGGGATAAAATGAAGAGAATAATTTTGGTTGTGTTGCTTATGTTTGGTTTTCTGTTGTCGTTTGCGCGATTTACAGCCGTGCATGCCGGGACCCAAAAAACGCTGAAAAAGCGTGTGGCGGTTTTTGATTTTGATGACAAAACAAGTCATCGTTTTCGTTGGTGGACAGGCCAGCCGGTCGGACAGGGGATGGCGGATATGCTGGTCACCGCCCTGGTCAAAACCGGAAGGTACCAGGTCATCGAACGCCAGGAAATCGAAAAATTGATGAATGAACAAAAACTGGGCATGAGTGGCGTCGTTACCCAGCAAAGCGCTGCACAGGTGGGAAAGATGCTTGGGGTCGAACTCGCTATCTTTGGTGCTGTAACTGAATTTGGTTACAGTGAACAGGGTGGGCAAACCCGTTTAAAGAAAAAAGGTTTTGGAATCGGCTTTAAAAGCACAAAAGCGACAGTGGCAGTTGATGTGCGGTTTGTAAACACAACAACCGGCGAGATACTAATGGCTGAAAGCGTGCGCAAAGAAGAATCAAAAAGGGGCTTGGCACTTGACACGCGTCAATTCAGTTTTGATAACCGGAATAAATTTGATGAATCCATTGTCGGCAAGGCAACGAGAAAGGCAATCGATGCATTAGTAGCATTTGTGGATCAATCCGCACCAAACATTCCCTGGCAAGCCAAAATTATCAAAGGCGGCGGCGCGATTTATATCAACGCCGGTTCTGTCGCCGGGGTAAACATCGGTGACGAATTTGTTGTTTATCGGCCCGGCGAGGCCCTGATTGATCCGGATACCGGTCTTTCTCTTGGTGCGACTGAAACAAAAGTAGGGACGATCAAAGTGACCAATAATAATATCGGCAATGGCAAAGCTTCACAATGTATCGCTGTGAGTGGTTCCGGTTTTACGCGAAACGATCTGGTGCGGGAACACTAGTATGCAAAATATTAAAATTTACAGAATTTTCGTTGCAGCATTTTTACTGCTTGGCCTGGCATCGTTTGTGTCTGCCAAAGAATCTAAAATCGGCAATATATCTTTTATTATTGGCCGCGCTCAGGATGTGCAAATTAAGCACAAGAGTGACAAAACCTGGCGAAATGCCGCTTTGAAAATGGCTGTGCTAAATGCCGATAAGATTCGCACAAAGGCTGAATCCCGCTGTGAAGTGAAACTTTTGGAAGG
>JAADGR010000051.1:0-11173 GCA_013152225.1 Calditrichota bacterium | reverse complement strand
TAAAACGCGGCAAGATTTGGTCGAACATTACCAAACTGCGGGCAAAGCAGGAAGGTTTTCAGATCAAAACACCGACAGCCGTCTGCGCTGTACGCGGGACAATCTATCGAATCGATGCCGATTCTTCTACCAAATGTTTGGTGTACGCCGGCGCCGTCGATGTCGGGCCGACATCATTTTGGGGGCAGTCTCAGGCCGGAAAATCTAAAAGTCTGAAACCTGTGGAGGTGCCGGGACCGTATGAAATTCCACCCCCTTATGAGATAAGTCTTGAAGAATGGGTGCGCATCGTGAAAGGCTTCCAGATCGTTGTCCGTCCTGATGGCAAATTTGCGAAATCACGATTTGATAAAGCGCAAGATGCAAAGCTGGATTGGGTGCGCTGGAACAAACAGAGAGATTTGGCGCTCATACGCAATTGATGATGATTTAAAGACTTGTATATTAAAGCGATTATTTCTAAATTTCAGGGGTAAGAGAAAACAAAGTTTGGCGCGGCGTTTTTGTTTGCTGCGCCATTTTATTTTAAAAGGTAGCGGAGAAGCAGAATGAAAGTGCTGCATATTGAAAAGGGCAGCCTTGCGGATGAGATCGGTTTGCAGCCAAATGATGAAATTATTTCTGTCAACAATAAACCCATCCGCGATGTCATCGATTTTCAATATTGGGCAGCCGACGACCTCATTTCGATGCTCGTCGAAAGAGACGGCGAAAAAATTATCTTTGAGATAGAAGGCGGAATGGATGGCTGGTTTGGCGCCGAATTCGAAAGTTTCAAATATAAAAGCTGTGGCAATCATTGTATTTTTTGTTTTGTTGATCAAAATCCTGCCGGTCTTCGCAAGCCTCTTTATTTTAAGGATGAAGATTTCCGCCTTTCCTTTTTATACGGCAACTATGTGACGCTTACGAATCTTTCCCAAAAAGAACTTGCTCGAATTGCGGCACAGCGATTATCTCCGATTTACATTTCGGTGCATGCTGTGGACACGGAGCTTCGGAAACATCTTCTCGGCATACGCGGCAATGACAGGCTTTTGCAGAAAATAGTATTTCTGGCGGAACATGAAATAGAAATGCATGCACAGATCGTTCTTTGTCCGGGGCTGAATGACGGGAAATATCTGCAGCAAACAGTAGATGCATTATCCGAATATTATCCGTATGTAAGAACAATCGCCATCGTCCCTCTTGGATTAACGAAACATCGCCGCGGCTTGGAGAAATTAAGAACCGTTGATAAAAAGTTCGCTTTAGAACTCCTCCAATGGGAAAAAAATAAATCGCAAATTTTCATGGAAAAGATCAAAAGCCACTTTATTTACCTGGCTGACGAGTTTTACATCCTGGCAGAAAAGCCGCTGCCCGATGCGGAAAGATATGAGGATTTTTCTCAGATAGAAAACGGTGTGGGCATGACGCGCGCCTTTTTGGATGACTTTCGGCATGAATTTGAAGAACGGCATGAATTTGAAGAAATGCCAAAGGTTGTTTCTCCTACAAAAATATCCGTCGTAACCGGAACAATGGTTGCGCCGATATTGCAGGAAAATATTGTCCCGTCTTTGCAAAAAATCGAGGGACTGGAAATTGAAATTATTCCGGTGAAAAATAAATTTTATGGCGGCGGTGTCAGTGTGTCCGGTCTGCTTGTTGGACAGGATATTGTAAACGAACTCAGCGGTCGGGATTTAGGCGATGTCGTTCTTTTGCCGCCCAATTGTCTCAATCAGGATGGATTGTTTCTGGATGGTTGGACAGTTGAAAAAGTGGCGAACAAACTTTATGCGAACGTCGTTCAACCCAAGTCCGGATTTTTGGAAATCATTTCAACTTTAAAAAATAGAGAAATAGTTAAAATATGAAAAAACCAGTTGTTGCTATTTTAGGCCGACCAAACGTCGGAAAATCAACTTTGTTTAATCGCATCGTTCGTAAAAGAGAAGCGATCGTTGATGATACACCGGGCGTAACGCGAGACCGTCTTTATAGTCCTACCGATTGGGCCGGCGAAGAATTTGAGATCCTCGACACCGGCGGCTATGTGCCGAGTTCCGATGATGTTTTTGACCAGGCCATTCGCCAACAGGTAGACTATGCGATCAACGAAGCGGCGGTAATTATTTTTTTAACCGATGTAACTGCCGGAGTAACTGCCCTTGATGAGGAAATTGCGATGTTGCTGCAAAAATCCGGTAATCATGTTCTTCTCGTGGTTAACAAAGTGGATAATGACAAACGCGAAGCCGACCTTGTGGCTTTCTACCGGCTCGGACTTGGTGAGCCGATTCCGGTTTCCGCTATGAGCGGACGGACAATCGGTGATTTTCTGGATAAAGTAACCGAGCTACTGCCAAAGGAAAAACTAAAATCCAACTCCGGCCTGGAGAGCTTGAAACTGGCAATTGTCGGGCGGCCGAATGTAGGCAAATCTTCTTATGTCAATACCCTCCTTGGTGAAGAGAAACTCATTGTCACGGATATTCCCGGAACGACCCGGGACGCTATTGACACGCGTTTACGATACAAGAATCGGGAGTTGGTTCTTGTCGATACTGCGGGACTGAGGAAGCGGGCGCGCGTTAAAGAAAATATTGAATATTTTAGCAGCGTCAGAACAATGAATGCTCTGCGCAAATGCGATGTAGCCATTGTTTTAATTGAAGCTGTCGAAGGTATCACGGATCAGGACAAAAAGATCATCGAAAGTGCTGCACTCGCCGGTAAAGGAATTGTTATTGGTGTGAACAAGTGGGACCTGGTTAAAAAGGAAACCAATACAGCAAGGGAATTTGAAATAGAAATGCAGGAAAACGTTCGTGAACTTGCCTACATTCCAATTATGTTCATTTCAGCATTGACCAAGCAGCGCGTTTTTCGTTTGCTGGATATGGCTCTTTCCGTATCCGAAGAAAGAACCCGGCGTTTGCAGACAGCGGAATTGAACAGGTTCATTCAATCCGCGGTGAGTAGAAATTTTCCTGCTTCTTATGGTGGAAAATATGTAAAAATAAATTATATGACTCAGATCAAATCCAATCCACCTTTGTTCGTTCTTTTTACGAATGAACCGAAAGGAATTAAAAAAAATTACAAGAATTATCTCGAAAATCAATTACGGGAGCAGTTTGGATTTATGGGTGTTCCCATAAGAATTCAAATACGAAAAAAGAATTAAAAATTTTCAACATTATAAACACGGGTCTTCGATCATCAAATTTCAAAAAACACTGTTTTTGCTAATGATGCTTTTTGTCGCATCGTTATTTGCCGCGGATGAGGCCGCTTTTGTGAATCGTCTTGAGAATGATGTTGCATCCGGAAAGATTACGCGCGGACAGTCCATTGCTTACCAACTTTTAGCCGTTCGTGATCCGAATGCTTTGCCGCAGAAATATCGTACCAGTGCACCGGGTTTTACCCGATCCGGAACAGCTCTTCTCATCGAGGCGAGAAGGATGTGGCCGACACTAACTTCCGCTGAGCAAGAGTTGCTTGCGCCATACTTTGAACGGCCGTCAAAAGATAAATTGCCGGAATCATTGACAAGCCCAAAAGGGCTTTTTAAAATACACTATGCAGCCAATGGCAAAGACGCTACCGATTCCGCTTTTGTCAGACAAATCGCCGAAACATTTGATCATGTCTATGATGTCGAAATTAATCAACTCGGCTACCAGCCTCCACCATCGGATTTTGACGTGGATGGGCCCGAATACGATGTCTATGTTCATAACATCTCCGACTATGGCTATACAAATTACGACCAGCCCGTCCCCGATACGCCTTGGCAGGATTATACCAGCTTTATAGAAATGGACAATGATTTTACTCAGACACCGACAAAAGGTTTGGACGGCATGCATGTAACTGCCGCACACGAGTTTTTTCACATGGTCCAAATTGGCTACCGTTCGTACCAAACGCCGGAACTTAATTCTGTTTTTTTATACGAGTCCTGTTCCGTGTGGATGGAAGATGTCGTTTACAATGACGTCAATGACTATTATAATTATTTACCCTATTTTTTTAGTCACTTGAGTGACCCTTATAATGAGAACAGCGGAACACACATGTACGGACTCTCAATTTTTAATCACATGCTGGAGCAAAAATATGGTAGAAATATAATACGGCGGATTTGGGAAGAATTTCGGGATCATGAAACCTATCAGGCTATTGATAATGCTCTCGTTGCTTACGGAACTAATCTGAGCAATGAATTAGCTGATTTTTCTATCTGGAATATTTTCACCGGGGCTCATGCGGACACGGTAAATTTTTATAAAGAAGGAAGTTTTTATCCTGATGCAAAGGCGGACAAGACATCCGAATTTACGAACACTCTGACCATCAGTGGAAACAGCCAGCCTTTGGCAACCAACTATCAGAAAATTGTACCGACTGCCAGCGGGGATTTTGTCGTCCGGCCGACTTTTGAGGAACCGTTTGACTGGATTTATTCAATCGTTATTTTTCCATTTGAAGGTGCTGGTGAGTACACCATGGGTGGCGGCAATTCTTTGAAATCTTTAAAGAATGTCAGGTCTCTGTCCGAAATTTGGGTTATGCCTACATTGAGCAAATGGCCGCAGAGCGATTATGGTGAAAAGAGCAAGAGCTTTCAATTCTTTGTTGATCGTGGTAATGCGCCTCAAATGGATAACAAAATCTTATCGATCGTGCCGAACCCCTACAAACCTTTGTATCATGATGATGTTGAAATACGATTCCGCCTTGCAAAACAAAGCCAGGATGTCGTATTAAATATTTTGACCGAGCAGGGAAAATCGGTGAAAAGAATTGAAATAGGCAAGCGTCCCGATGGAGATAACAAAGCTGTTTGGGATGGCCGCAACGAGAATGGAGATTTGGTCACTTCAGGAATTTATCTTTTTTATCTGGATGATGATGGAACAATTATCGGCTCAGGGAAAATTGCAGTTATCCACTAAGGAAACCTATATTTGAAGTAAACTCGTTTATTATACGAATTGAAAAAAAAGGCCTTGACAAAACATATTTAAATTTATATCTTGAAAAAATAAACTGTTGGGTGGAGGTTGCCATATTTTTCAATTTGCTGACAATATTAGTACAACTTCGGAATGGACCATCCTCGATTCATCGTCAAAAAATAAATTATATTAGCTAATTTCCATTTTGTGATTCGTTGCGGAACTATGTATTTCTACAATACAGTTTTAGCGGAAAATAAAAGTATTCATTCATGCTTTTATTTGAGAGGAAATACTTTTTTTCTTTTGGTTGGTTTTAATAATAGGGACGGAAACTCAAATAAATCAATTTTATACTGAAATCTTTTTCAAACATTTTTCAAGTATAATACGATTCAGGAAAAAGAGTGCGATCTGTGGTACAAAAGTTGCTGATGTCTGGGGAAAAATGATGATGGGCTAATTACTTTGGGTTGGGCTTGTTTCATGGATGATCTCTATTTTTTTCCATCGCTTAATGTCTTGATAAAGATTGTTTATTCAAAAGATGCAAATTCTTTGCGATACGCCACACATCGCCGTGTAAGCGAAAAAGAAAGAAAAGTTATCGAACAATATATATTGCGCGAGTATGGCCCTCAAACACAATATTACAAAAGATGGCCATCGATACTCCTTTACATGGGTATTGAAAAGAATCTTGAAAAGGAATTAAAATATTATCGCTTGCAGGATACTTTTAAGGAAATATTGACCAGCAAGGCTCAGGTTGAGAAGAAAGTTAAAAAGCTTATTTCGCAGTCATTGAGCAACTATTATTTTGAGCGTGTTGGGGATGAGCTTGTAAAGCTGCGCCAATATATTATGATGGACAATGCAGAAAAAGTTGATGAATCTATGAACGTGATTACGGTATTGCTGGAAGCTTATAACCAAAATTCAGGGCAAAGTATTGAAATTACAAGAATATTGCCCAAAGAAGTGCTGGAACATTTTGAAAACTGAATTAATTCACTTGTAACTTATTAATCACCAAGATTCCCTAATTGACAGACAACTGTGCTTTTCTTGGAAGGGAGAACAAAATGAAAAGTAAAAATTTGCTACGCAGCCTTTTGATTGTTGCACTGGTTATCGCTCAGAATGCCTTTGCGCAAGATGAAGCAAAAAGCTCCAATTTAGGTGTCGGAATGAACCTCGGGCTTCAAAAACTCTTTGGCGATGTAAAGCACACGGGAGTTGGCCCCGCAGGTGAATTCATGGCGAGGTTTTTGGTTAATGATCGTTTCAACATATCCCTTGGTTTGGGTTATGGTCTCTTGAATGATGGATTAGTCAATAATACTTTTGAAACCAATCTCATCACCGGTGATCTTAAAGCGAACATTAATCTTTTATCCCCCGGCAGGATAAATCCTTATTTGTCGCTGGGTCTCGGCGTTTTTAGCTTTTCTTACAAACAAACCAAAAGTAGTGCGATAGGAAATGGCGGCCTGCAGGGAAACAGGTTTTACGACGGTTCATTCATTTTGGGAGGCGGTGTGGAATTTATGGCAACTCCTAAACTTGCCATCAATATTTTTGCCGACTATCGCCACACAACCGGAGATGATCTTGATGGATTCACCTTTGGTGATAAAGACGGTTATGTTAACGGGCGCGCAGGATTTACTTATTACCTGAGTCCACGGCAATCGTCCCCTGTTTCCTCGAACGAAGAGTTGCTCGCTACGAATAATTTGGAAATGGAAGATATGGCCGGTGCCGGATTGCCCGAGGCGTCGGACAGCGGCAACCTTTCCATGTTTGAAGCGAAATTGGACAAACTTGAAGAGTCCGATACCGGTTTTTCGATGGAACAATATGTCAGGCTTAAATCCCGTGTTGATGAACTGACGCAACTCATCAAAGAAAAGGAAAGTGCGCTTGAGGATCTGCGCATGAATCTTGATATGAAAAATCAGAGAATTTCTGATCTTGAGGCGGAATTGCAAAGAACACCGAGCACGGCAGCGGCATCTTATGGTGGTGTCTCTGATTTTTCCCAGGGATACGAGGAAGCTTTGAGAAGATTTTATGCGCGGGATTATGATGCAGCCATCAGAGAATTTCAAACTTTGCGGGAACAATTTCCTCACCATCGGCTCGTAAGCAATTGCGATTACTGGATAGGTGAGAGCTATTTCGGCAAAGGCGATTACACACAAGCTGCGGATGCTTTTCAACGCGTTTTCAATTACGCAAACTCGTACAAAAAAGACGATGCGACGATTATGCTTGGTCGAAGCTATTATAATATGCAGGACTTGAACACTGCAAAAACTTTTTTCCAGGAACTCCTGGATAATTATCCGAACAGTGAATACGTGGGTAAAGCAAAGACGTGGTTGGGTAAAATCGGATAGGATAAAGCGCGCTATTTTGAAAAAAAAAGCCGTCTCCTTGAGACGGCTTTTTTTTTCTTAAAAAATAAAATATGATTGCTTTATTCTTTCGCAGCATCGTGTTTCGCTATAAATGCTTTTATCTCATCCAAATACTCAAGAATGAGCTTTGCTTTCGACACGCCAAAAGAGAATGGATAGCGGCTGTTGGGATTCAAGGTAAGAATGGAATGTCCCTTGTATTCTCCCTCTTGTGGTTGATCCTGAGCTTTGTTTTCATCTTGCATAAATTTATCTCCTCAAAAAAAAGTTTGTGATTTTTTATTTTACTTTAAAGTCATAAACACCGTCCCAATCGAGCGGTGGTGGATTTTCAATAAAATCGAGGCAACGGACAGTATAAATTCTTGAAGGTCCATCAGTCGGAAAATAGCGCAGCACGCGGCGGAAGGACTTGAGAGCATCTGACCATCGTCTTTCACGGTAAAAGTTCAATCCTTCGCCAAAAACACCTATAATGTAATCTTGCTCGATCTGCGGAATGGAATTCATGCTCCGAAGTTCAAAGATGCGGATGGGTTTCGTCTTGCCAACCACGCGCACTAAATCTAGTTCGCGTACATGCGCTTTATCCTTCACATGATTGTACGTGCTCTCGCTCAAAATGATCGTGGTGCCGTATTGTTTGTTTGCTCCTTCCAAACGCGCCCCGAGGTTCACTTCATCGCCGATTACGGTATAATCAAACAACTGTTCAGAACCTAAATTTCCAACAATGACTTTGCCTGTATTTATTCCAATTCCAATTTGAAAAAAGCCTTTTTTGTCGGCAGACCATCGTTTTTGAATATTCCGAAGTTTTTCAATCATTTCGACTGCAGTGAGGCAGGCTCTTTCGGCATGGTCTTTCATACTGTATGGAGCGCCAAAAAGTGCCATAAGTTCATCACCGACGAACTTGTCCAGTGTCTTGTCCAGTGTACCGTTAAACTTGAACACAACATCCACCATTTCGGTTAAATACTCCGATAGCCGGGAAGCAACAACCTCCGGTTCATACGATTCGGAAAATGTTGTGAAACGACGAATATCGGAGAACAAAACGGTCAGGACCCGGCGCTCACCGCCAAATGAGGGCAACTCTCCGGAACTGAGCATATTCTCTACGACGGAAGGCGCAACGTAATGTTTAAAAGTCTGGCGGATTCTCTGTTTTTCTCTTTGTTCTGTAACAGTTTGATAAACAATACTTACTACAAATGAAAGAGCTATTGAGAGAATTGGCGTTGTCAGAACAGATAGAATTCTCAGAACTGAGAAAAGATAAAAAGCCAACCCACTGGTTGAGAAAAGCAAAAGGATAACGATGGTGAATGCTTTAAACGGCCGACTTTTCAAAGTAATAAATGAGGCAACAAGTGAAAAAAGGATGATAACCAAAAATTCAATAAAGCCGTTTAATCTGTAAATATAGTCATCTCTAAGGATTGTACTCAGCGCCTGTGCATGAACTTCAACGCCCGGAATTTTTCTCTTCCTGCCTTTGTAAATGCGAAAGGGTGTGAGTTTATTATCCTGAAGTTCTTCGGCCGTAGCTCCGATAAACACAATCTTGTCCCGGAATGTACCCCATTTTTTGTGCATTTCAAAAATATCGGTGTCTTCATCTCCTGAAAGCTCAAAAGTGGAATCATCAAGAACACTTGCCAGAGAGTAGGTGCGAATGGACTCGGCCGGCCCGAGGAAATTGATGAACATTGTGTTTGCCGAAACTTTGGGGATGGAATGATTGCCAACCTTGAAGAAACTGGAGCGCGGGTCCTGGTCCCGACTGATTTTAATGTTTTCCAGTTTTCGGGTTGCTTCGAGGGAAAGCGAATAGTATCTTTTGTTGTTCACATCGTAATAAAGCAGGTATTGACGCAAAAAGCCATCCATGTCATAAACTGCATTAACCAGCCCCCACGTTGCCGAAGTTCTCAGCAAAGGAGCAATGGGTTTTAGTAGTTCACGGTTTTCCGTGCCATAGCTGCCGACATCAAAAACAACTTTGCCGGCCAGGACAACATTCTTTGCGTCCGTCACAGCACGCGCAAAATAAAGATCGTCATCCAGATTATTCTCGCTTTTTTCAGTAATTTCAATGTCAAATACAATGAGCTTTGCCCCGGCCTTGTCTAAATTCTCGACGAGTTTGCCGTAATAGAAATTCGGGTATGGCCATTTTCCCGGAAGGCTTTTAAATGCCTGGTCGTCAATGGCTACAATCACGATGGATGTGTCCGGCGGCGAGATGGGCCCTCTGAGACTGAATAATGTATCAACTGTTTTCAGTTGAAGTATCTTTATTACATTCAGAGAAGAAAGAAGGTATGCCGAAAATACAGCTATAAATGTAATAAGAATTACAATCGCGCTTTTTGATTTCCTTATCTTTGCAAGAGTCATCATGAATTGTTCAAAATATCGTACATTATTTTCAATTTGCTAAAAGAATTTTTCATAACGTATGCGTATGATTTGATCTGTATAAGATGAATTTGTTGTGCCGGCAGCGCCGGCGTTGTTTTTGTAGGTTAAGAAATTGGCATCGAGCGATAGGGAATGCCGCGGGCCAATGTAAAAAGCGCCGCCGAAACGAAAATGGTTGCGGTTGAAATCGATATTATCTCCGCTGATCGTATTCCCTTGCGCACCCGTCATGCGAAAATCAGCGAATGTCGTGATTTTTCCGTTGAAAAGGGTGTATTCTCCTCCGGCGCCAAGCATGTTGTAATTATAATCCGAATCTCCACCGGCAGCTAAATTGTCATTTGTTGCATAACTGATTGTTGTTTTTAAAGGAAAACTATACCTTGTCGACCATGTGAACATTCGAATGTTACTTGAAAATTCCTGTGATGGTAATCCCGACAACCGGGTCGAATTATAATCATCGACGCGCTCTGATGTCATATAGCTTATGAAAAAATTGTGGCGCAGGTTGAAAAGATTCACGTCATATCCCATTTGAACGGAAAAGTCTTTGTTCAGGATTTTTTCCCTGTTATCCCTGGTAACCACTTCGCCGGAATAAAGCAGGTCTTCTGTTTGGATTTGATTGATCCCATTGTCCCGGAAATGGTTACGCATTGTGACGTTGATCCGTGGCCAGTTTTGGCCAGGGTAGATGGAAACGCCATAATTGAATGTTTTTAAATTTACGGATGGATTTGCAGAAAAGTCTGAAAAATTATCGAGATAGTCTTCATATCCCAAATTGAGGTAAATTTTATTGCTTAACATTCTCAAACGGTCGGAAAAGAAAAATCCCTGTATATCATTTCGAATCCAACTGTTAGCCAAAGAATTGTATTCTGCGCCAATGGATTTGTATCCGACCTGGAGAACATTTCGAAAATAGGAAAATCGCATTCTGACATTATATGCCATTGAAGTTAATTTTGTCGGATCTATGGGCACAGTGCTGTCGTTGATGATGAGATATTTTTCATAATCAGCCGGGTCTATGGGAATGTCGCCTTGGCCAAGCACATCCTCGAGGTCCTGCGTGGACAAGGGACCATTATAAATGTTGTTGGTGAGCAGACTAAATGCACCTGCGGCCAGAATCGTGAATTTTCCTCCATCAAAAGCAATTTTTAAATCAGGTCCGAAAACAACATTGTCTTTTGGCATGGCACCGTATTTGATGGAGGTGGTATCATCCTTAATCTTTACCAGGGTGAGTCCCAATTGAAAATGTTTGCCGCTGCCAATGCTCGGTCGGATGCCAACGAGATTTTGCGCAAAAGTGCCGAATCGATTGATTTGAATTGACGGGTTTCCGCT
>JAADGR010000256.1 GCA_013152225.1 Calditrichota bacterium | reverse complement strand
GAAACCTGAAAAAACAACTCCTGATCGATAATTCCAAGAAGGTCGGCAACCTGCGCTGAATCAATTTTCGTTCCGGCAAAGGCAATAACCTGATCGAGGATGCTCTCACCGTCGCGCATGCTGCCATCCGCCTTATTTGCGATGAGGCGGAGCGATTCTTCGTCAATCTCGATTTTTTCTTTTGCGGCAAGTTCCCGTAACTGATCGGCAATGCTTTTATTTGACATTCTTTTAAAATCAAATCGCTGGCAGCGGGAGAGAATAGTGGTCGGAACTTTGTGCGCTTCTGTGGTCGCAAAGATGAATAACACATTCGTGGGTGGTTCTTCCAGTGTTTTCAATAATGCGTTGAAAGCTTCGTTGGTAAGCATGTGCACTTCATCGATAATGTAGATACGATGCTTGCCGGGATTGGGTGAGTAACGCAGGCTCTCTCGCAAGTTGCGGATTTCATCGATACCGCGATTAGATGCACCATCGATTTCAAAGACATCGAGGCTGCGGCTTTCATTGATTTCAATACAGGATGAGCATTCATTGCAAGGTTTTATGGTTGGGCCGTGTTCGCAATTCAGCGCTTTGGCCAGCAGTCTCGCCACCGTTGTTTTACCAACGCCGCGAGGTCCTGAAAATAGATAGGCATTGGCAATGCGATTTTGCTCGATTGCGTTTTGCAGGGTTTTCGTGACATGCTGCTGCCCCACAACATCTTTAAAAAACATGGGGCGATATTTTCTGGCCAGAACAACGTAGGACATGCGGCAACTCGAATTCGGGAATAATTGTCAGACGGGGAATTTATAAGGCTGTGCACCCTTCTTCGATCCCTCTCTCATTGCATCGCCCGGGCAGCCAACTCCAGCCAAGTATTCCTGCGGCACATAGATTAAATGCTTACCGCTGCTACCTTCCGGTCCTGACGGGGTTGGGCACGTCTCTATTGCGCAGGGCTTGGGCTATCAACATCACTTACCGGGACGAACTACAATAATGAGTAAACCTCAGAAGGGAATTCGACCCTGCTGTAGCGGGTTGCAGGTTACAGGGCACCGCTAACTCCCCATCTAGCACAGCCAAGTGGAGCCGATGGGATTCGAACCCACGACCTGTACGTTGCGAACGTACCGCTCTCCCAACTGAGCTACGGCCCCAAAATAATTACTATTCTTTTCACCTTTGCGGAGAGGGCGGGATTCGAACCCGCGGTAGGGGGTGCCTACATCCCGATTATCATCGGGACTCATTAAGCCACTTGGACACCTCTCCAAAACACTTGTTCTGTAAATCAAAGCGTAACGATTTTACATCCTGATTACTATCGGGGATCCCTAACCTTTCGGATGCACAGTTAATGATTCACAATAAAAAATACATGCGGAGAGGGCGGGATTCGAACCCGCGGTAGGGGGTACCTACACACGCTTTCCAAGCGTGCTCCTTAAGCCACTCGGACACCTCTCCAAAACACTTATTCTTTAAATTATGTTGTAATGATTCTCCATCCCGACTATCATCGGGATTCCCTGCCCTCTCGGACATGTAATTAATTACTCGTAGTAAATAATCAACAAAAACTATTTGCGGAGAGGCAGGGATTCGAACCCTGGGTACCCGATAGGGTACAACGGTTTTCGAGACCGCCCGATTCAACCACTCTCGCACCTCTCCGAAAAATATGGCTTTTCAATCGCCGCGCTGACGAATCTCTGCAAAAAAATCCTGAAGAATTTTTTTGCACTCGGGCTCTAATATTCCGTGTATAATGTTCGCATGTATATCCAGGCTGTCCGTGTTTGCAATTTGCACAGCCGAGCCGCACGCCCCATAACGGGGGTCCGTTGCTCCGAAAATAATGGTCGGAATTCGTGCCAAAAGAATAGCGCCGGCGCACATCGAACAGGGTTCTAAAGTGACATACAAAATAGTGTCATCCAGACGCCATGAGGCCAGCGAATTTGCCGCAGAGGTGATCGCTAACATTTCCGCGTGCGCCGTGGGATCCTGCAACGTCTCGACCAAATTGTGGCCGCGCCCGATGATCCGTCCCTCATGTACAACTACCGCACCGATCGGTACTTCATTTTTATCCCGAGCCTTCCGGGCTTCCTGCAATGCAAATCGCATCCACAGCGTGTGATCATCCATAACGATATAAAAAAAGCGCGCCCGGAGGAATTCGAATCCCCAACCTTCTGATCCGTAGTCAGATGCTCTATCCAATTGAGCTACGGGCGCGTTTTTTGTTTGCTGGTTAAAATATTGATGATGTTTTAAAAGAACGTATGCAGCGCGTACGGGATTCGAACCCGTGCTACCGGCGTGAGAGGCCGGCGTCCTAGACCCCTAGACGAACGCGCCAAAGCTTATAAATATAATAACTGCGAGTGAAAAAGTCAATGCTTTTGATGTTTTGTGTATATCTCATTTACAGGCGGCCACGAGCGCTGTGTAGCTGTCTACCGATAACAAAACTACATCTTGATTGTTTAGCGAATTTTCAATAGTTTTCGAGTCACTTTAATGCTCGAGAGAAAATGCTCTGCAATTTCTATATTATATTCATTCTGTTTTATGCTGCGATTATTGCCGGCCTTTTGCCGGGTATCGGAAAAGCGCGACGCAGAATAATGCCGAATTTCGATACCTGGCCGGACATTTCCATAATCGTACCGGTGCGCGATGGGGAAGAAACAATAAGCCAATGCGTGAATGCGCTCGTGGTTCAGGATTATCCCGGGAAGAAACTGGAAATACTTGTTGTTGATGATCATTCCCGTGATCGTTCTTTGGAGATAACAAACAAGCTGGCCTCGCAGTATTCATTTGTAAAAGTGCTGGAAAATGAGAAAAACGGAAAATGGCAGAGTTCTAAAAAATCCGCCCTGGAAGTTGCTGTTGCAAACGCTTCCGGCACGATCCTGCTGTTTACCGATGCGGATTGCGTACCGCCGCGGACCTGGGCGAGAGCTATGGTTTCGTGCTTTTCAAAGGAAACGGGCCTGATTGCCGGATTTTCTCCCCAGCGGGCAGCGGGGGAAAAAATGTGGAATGGATTTCTCTTCCTGGACAGCTTGGCAGCGGCTTTCGTTGCCGCAGCAGGCATCGGCTGGGGCCGCGGCATTACATGTGCCGGGCGAAATCTTGCCGTCCGTACCGAAGCGCTACGGGATGTGGAAGGATACCGCAACACCCCGGATTCCCTTTCCGGTGACGATGATTTTTTGTTGCAGGCTATTTCAAAAAGCCGGAATTGGCAAGTCGGCTATTGTTTTGAACCTGCTTCCTTTGTGAATGCGACGGGGCCAAAGAACCTGAAGCACTTTATCCGCCAAAAGCAGCGGCATATTTCAGCCGGCAAGCACTATAGTTTTTATGCACAACTGGGATTTGGGGGTTTTCATTTTTTGAATTATTTGTTGTGGATTTCAGCCTTTGCCGGCATTTTTGTGGATGCAAGATTGATTGTGCCCCTGGTCATCAAAATAGTTATCGATTACGGTGCTCTTGGCTATCTTGCCGGGCAGCTAAAGAGGACTGTACCTTTTTGTTCTTTTTGCTACTGGGAAATTTTGTTTCCCTTGTACAATGCATTGGCAAGCCCGGTCGCCTTTTTCCGAAAAATTTCCTGGTAGAGCGGCACTATGGTTGCAAAGACATTACGAGTTGTAAATCCCAATAAACGTTTATGGAAAAATTACAATGATTTTTCTGAGGCTCGCGGTGAGTTAGTAGTTGATTTGCTGTCTCGTTTTATCAATTTGCACAATGCTAAAATTCTCGACATAGGATGCGGTACGGGCGGCATTTCGATTGCGTTGGCAAAAGCAGGTGCAAAAGTTACGGCTGTCGACCCGGACGCGGGCAAGATTGAAACCCTCAAAAGCGCGGTGGGAGGAGTTGAAATCGATGCCCGTGTTGGTCTTGCGGAAAATCTGAATTTCCAAAGTTTCTCCTTTGATGCCGTTGTGTTGCTCGATGTGCTGGAGCATGTGCTCGACCCGGACATCGTTTTGCAAAAACTTTATGGCTTGTTGAAAAAAAACGGATTTCTCTACATTTCCACACCGAACAAATTTTCGCCGCTGAACGTTGCCGGTGATCCGCATTTTAGTTTACCGGGTGTGGCATTGCTCAAACGAGCGCATGTCAAAAAAGTGATTGCCGGAATTTTAGGCTGGCAAAGTGGTGACAGAAGAGATTTTCCCCAGCTTTTTTCGCTGTGGGAGTTAGACGCTCTGCTCAATGCAAATGGATTTATCTGGCAGTTCGTTAATCGCCGGGTTATTTCGTATGCGCTGCAGCATCCGCAAAGTATCTGGAACCGGCCGTGGCACCTGAAGACGGTCAGGCAATTTTCTCGTTTCAACTTTGCAAATATTTTTTCGCGACCAATGATTGATTATGCCGGTTTCTTTAACAAATGGCTCAATCCAACGTGGTTCATCCTCTCACGACGGGTCTGATGAATGGCGAGAAGCACGTTGCTCTGCGCGTACTTGAATATATCGAGTTTTAAAAACTCAGATACTAAACTTGCCAGGTTTAGTAAATCTCAATGAAAAACAATGGGAAATATTGTTGAACAAGCCCAGATCAATTCAGTTTTTACAAACGAAAAGAGCAAAGAAATATTTATATTTTTTTCTCAAAATTCTCATTTCTGTTCTTGTCCTCTCAATTTTGATTCACAAGGTCAGCTTGACGGATATCCTCGTCGCGCTTGAAAGATCCCGAAAGGGGTATATCCTTTTTGCACTTCTGCTCCTGCCGGTGAACGTATTTTTTCAATTTAAAAAATGGCAGCTCTTGTTGAAAATTGAAAAACCACAAGCATCACAGACGGAGGTCATATTCTCTTTATTAGCAGGAATAACACTGGGATTCGTAACGCCGGGAAGGCTGGGAGAATTTGGCCGCGCGATTTTCGTACGGGATGCACACTGGCCGCGCTTGTTGGGATTTATCGCCATCGAAAAACTTTTTGCTCTGTTGATGATCTACTTTTTCGGATTCCTCGGTTTGATCTATTTCCTGAAGACAAGGCTGGAATATTTTCACCTCGTTCTCCTGACGAGTTTTTTCCTTGTAATTTTTGCAATCATATTATTTCTGTTGCTGAACCCGAAAATTTTTAACAACCTGTTGGGACGCATACATTTTTTTTCGGGGCGTTCGGAAAAAATAAAACAATTCACCTCGGCTTTTCAGGCTTTTTCTTCATTTAAAGCCCGCAGACTTTTAGGCTTTTGTTTGGCACAAACCTTAACTTATATTTTACAATTTTCACTTTTGGTGAATGCTTTCTCGTCGATAGCCATTACAAAAGCGTTTCTTGCCGTCGGGGCGACGATGATGGTGAAATCGATGCTGCCGATTGCCATCGGTGATCTGGGGGTAAGAGAAAGTGCAGCGATCTATTTTTTTAATATGCTCCATGTTCCGGGCGCGGCAGCTTTCAATGCGTCGCTGCTATTGTTTTTCATTAATCTTTTAATCCCAAGTGTTATCGGGCTGATTCTCATATTAAAAAATCGCTACATTTCGAACACCGGCAATTCTAATTCTGAGGCGTAATGATCATCAGTGTTTTTCTTCTTCTCGGTTCAATTCTCTATGTTTCGGCGATTCTTGCGTTGTATATCGGACTGCAACGACTCTCCAATTCTGCGCAGCATTCGGACAAACTCTTTGTCTCGGTTATTGTTCCTGCCAGAAATGAGGAAAAAAATATCATAAAATGTCTTTCCTCGCTGGCAGAGCAAACGTATCCCAAAAGCTTATTCGAAATTATTGTTCTGGATGATAATTCTGAAGATCAGACATTTCATCTGGCGGAAGAGTTTTCCAGGGCACACGATAATTTCAGGGTGATTTCTTTGCCGGAACCTCCGAAGCATCGTTCCCCCAAAAAAGTGGCATTGGAAGCAGGAATTGAGCACAGCCGGGGTGACATCATTTTTACTACGGATGCGGATTGTGTTGTTCAGCCGCAATGGATTGAAACGATGGTTCGCCATTTTGATGAAAAAACGGGGGCGGTTCTTTCCTGGTTAAAAGTTCGGCCCGGGAAAAAATTGCTCAGCAGACTGGAGTCGCTCGACTCGATGGCACTCAGCTTTGTCGGTGCCGCCGCAGTGGGACTTGGAAAACCTGCGCTCGCCAATGGCGCCAACTTTGCTTATCGTAAATCCGTATTCCGTGAGCTTGGCGGTTTTTCCGGCATTGACCAGTATGCTTCCGGCGATGATGATTTGTTTTTGCAAAAGCTGTCGCGGCAAAAAAAATGGAGGGTAGCGTTTGCGATCGAACCCGAAGCGTGTGTGACCTCCGGGGCAACGGAAAATTTGAAAACGTTTTTCTCTCAGCGGTTTCGCTGGGCATCAAAAGGGCCGCTCTATCCCCCGGCATTGTTTGCAATAGAAATGCTCCTTTATTTCTATTTCTTCGCCCTGGCCGTCACCCTGCCGTTTTCTTTTACCGCCCTCTTTCCCACCGCTATCCCTCTGGTCGTCTTTATGATTAAAATAGGCGCTGATTATCTGTTTGTAAAAAAAGGGAGTCAGTTCCTCAATGCCCGCATCCCATTTTTCATTTTTTTATTGACAGAAGTTTTTCAGATATTTTATATTCTCATCGTTGGCATCGGCGGATCGGTTGGAAAATTCCAATGGAAGGGCAGAACTTTTGCACGGGGGAAGGTGCTTGCAAATTGAGAATGGCTGCTTCATTTTTGTTGAAGGGTTGCTTGTTTAGCTCAGCAAAAGCGCAAAGCTTGTTTGTCATTCTTTGCATGAAGAAAACAGAGCTTGTGGACTTGCCTATACTGCCAACTGAACAATGTCAATCCAACTCATGTCATTCAGTAAGAATCTTGTTGGCCGGACGATTAAATAATTAAAATTCCAATTTCAACGTTTTCCCGACAAGATTCCTTCTGAA
>JAADGR010000323.1 GCA_013152225.1 Calditrichota bacterium | reverse complement strand
TCAACAAGGACTTTTACTTTTGCCATACGGGTCAGCGGATCAAGGACAGGACTTATTTTCGATACCTTGCCTCTGAATACTTGTTCGGGATAGCTTTCAACTTTGATCTGCGCTTCCTGACCGATTTTCAGTTTTCCCAAATCACGCTCCGTAGCATTGAAATCGATCTTGACACGATCCATTTGTACAATAGTAACGATCGGTAATTGCGGTGCAGCCATATCCCCGGTTTCATAAAACCTTTTGCCGATAATTCCGCTAATGGGCGCAGTAACTGTTGCATCCAGCAGCTGGCTTTTAATACTGGCAAGTGCAGCCTCAGCTTGTTCCACCTGCGCTTGTGCCGATTGATATTGTGCTTCAATAGTATCGTATTGTTGCTTGCTCATAGCGTTTTCTTTGCTGAGCCGTTTGGCACGATCATATTCCAGCAGCAAATTCGACTCTTGCGCTTTTGCGGCTGCGAGGCGGGCTTCGGCCTGACGAACACCCTGCTCGATCGTCGCAGCAAAGATTTTAGCAATCGGGTCCCCTTTATGTACAAAATCGCCCTCATCAACATATAGCTCAACGATTCGATCCGGTATCTTGGAAAAGACCTTCACTTCAAATTCGGCCTTTACGTCACCATTGTAATCAATGGATTGGACAACACTACCCAACTTGACAGTCTGTACTTTTACCGGCACTTTATCACTGACATCATTTTTGTCCGAAACGGGTCGTTTGCAGTTCAAAAATAACGAACCCAACATCACTATGCTAAAGAATATAATGATTATCCGCTTCATTTCTTTTCTCCTGTTCTTGAAAATTATAGCACACCTTTTAAATTGCCGGTTACTTTTCGCAATTGATAGCGAGCCATCTGGTATTCATACAATGATGAAACATAATTCAGCCTGGCCTGCCTCAGAGCCAATTGCGAATTCAAAACATCCAGTTGTGTGTTTGCGCCTTCGTCATACATCATATTGGCAAGCCGCAGCGCCTCCCTTGCCAGATCAACGGATTTATTTGCCGCGACATATTTCTCCTTTGCTTCTTCATATTTGTTATATGCCACCTCTACCTGTGCAAAAATTCCATTGCTCAATTGCCTGGACGTATCGAGCATAATTTTCTGATCCAGTTTCGCTTTTTGATAATGTTTGGCATTTTTAAAGCCGGTAAATATGGGGATGGAAAGACTTATTGCTGAGGTGAACCCTTTACTAAAGTCGCTTTGCGCCAGTTTGGAAATCGGCTCGTTTTGTTTCATCGCCAGGTAGGAATAGTCCGTTTGAAAAAAGAGTTTGGGCAAAAATGCGCTGCGGGCAATGGTCACGCTTTTTTGGGTGATATATTTTTGTTCTTCCAGCGCCTTTACTTCCGGCCGGTTTGCAATGGCCATGTCTTGCAATTCTCTGAGAGTTTTCGATCCGAATTCATCTTGCGTGTATGCAAAGGAGCCTTTGACTTCGATATCCGTATTTTTATCTAATCCAAGCACAACGCGCAATCCCGTTAGTGCAGATTTGTAGTTGTTGTGTGCAGAGATGACTTGTGGTTTTAAGTTCGCAATCTCAACCTGGGCGCGCATTTTATCAAAACCCGATGCCGTGCCGACATTGTATTTTTTGGTCACAACGGATAAATTGGCTTCGGCCTGGGCAAACGCTTCTTCCTGCACTTTGATGACTTGCTGTGTGAGCAGACATGCATAAAACGCGTTTGCGGTTTGATAGATCAGATTTTGTTTTTTTGCCTCAAGATTTTCTTCGGAAGCCCGCTGGGCCGCACGAGAAATTTTAATTCCCGCAACACCCGCACCACCAAGATAAAGCGGCTGCGTAAGCGTCGCTCCATATCGATATGCATTCTGCAATCCGAATGCGATTTCTACATAATCCGGCATATTGGCAAATGCCGGAATAATGCTCCCGATCTCCGGCGGCATCATCAATTTGACAAAATTCGGGATGGTATTGGATTGAATATCCCATGAGTGCTGATAACTTGCAGAAACATTCAACTGAGGGAGTATGGTCGAATAAGCTTCCCACACACTCGCTCTTGATTTTGCTACTTGCTTCTCGGCCATTTGGATTTCAGGATTTTTTTCAAAAGCAATATCCACACTTTTATCCAAAGTCAGCACAAGTTTTTCTTTTGCCATTGCACTCGAAGTAATGATCAATAAAATGGCAAAAAACAGAGGCACAATTTTAGATTTAAAGAACATTCGTTCCTCCATAATTTGTTTTTCAAATTTGCAGTATTCAAACCCTCGGGTTTTTACCCAACGGATAAAAAAACAACGGATCAGGCAGAAAAAATATTGTAACTATTCACCCCTCCCTACAGTGTCATTCCGGCTGGAGCGGAGCGGAATGCGGCCGAAGGAAGTGCCCGTGGTGCCGGAATCTCCTCATTTAGTAAGGAGATTCCGGTATCCTCCTATCGTCGGAACCGGAATGACAAAAGTGCACGGCTAAATAGTCACAAAATATTATTGAGAACGGCCTTGAAAATAAATTCTCTATAAAAGACACAACATGTTTTAGCGATTTCAGTTCTCCGCTCTTCCGTATTCCATTCTCCGTCTTCATTCATTCAACCCCTTAAAAAGCATCTCGATAATATCCTCGGCCAACTGATCTGACAATATTTTTTTGTTCGAACCGAATTGCTGCCAGATAAAATGCCCCAGTGTTCCGCCGATGATACCTGCAGCCAGTTGAGGATCCACACTTGGACCGAATTCGCCTGTGTCTTTCCCTTCCTGAATCATTTTAATAAACGTCCTGCCCCTTTTGTCGGCTTGTTTTTTTAACTTTTCCAGAAAAGGAACTCTTTCGGGCGATGTGGATATTTTGAGGAAAAACTTGACAAAATCAGGGTTTTGCAGACTCTGCCGGAAAAAATGCTGCGCGATTAAAACCAGTTTCTGTTTTACAGGAACATCCATTTGGCGGATATTTTCAACGGATGAAAAAATATGCGAAATTCCGGTGTCCACCAGTTCCGTATAAATACCTTCTTTACTTTTAAAGTAATAGTAAATTGTCGGTTTGGAAACACCGGATTTTTCCGAAATTTCCCGCATTGAAACGCCGTTAAATCCCCGCTCGGAAAACAACCGCGCAGCAATCCTGAAAATCCTTGATTTCGTATTCTCTTCCGGGGTTTTGGCTGATGTGTTCATGACCATCTAACGATCTCAAAATTCTTGATTTTGCAACAAGCATACCTACCGTTCGGTAGAAAGCGTTTATACTCAAATTATTGAATTTTGTTTCAAAAAAATCTTTATTTTCTCAAAGTCGCTTTCGAAAACAAATAAGAGGGAATCGCGGAATTGAATTTAATGGATTCCAAAATAAATTCCGTTCCTTTCCCTTTTCGCAACTGATCTTTAAATAAAATTCTTTTGGGGTACCAGCGCCCATCTACCTGAAAAACATCCGTGATGTCTGTTGTTTTAAGGAGCTTGCCGCTCTTGGCAAATCGATACTCACGCAAAATGATAAAACGTTCTTTATCCACCCAAATTTTTCTCGTATGATAAGCGACATGAGATGTCTTTGCCGTCAGTTGCAAAACCCAGCATGGACGATCCGCAATCATTTCTTCCCCGGTAACCTGCGCCGTATAAATGTGATTCAAATGCGGGTCTTCCATCATGTCCTCGTAGGATAAATCCGAGCCCATGAGAGACTGACGTAATATATGACCGGCAATTTTTATGATACGATCCGTTTGCGGAGAATAGGTCCATAATTGGTCGCCCAACTTGAGCATTTTTGTGCCTTTTTCCCGCGCCGGGGCAAGATACTCTGTGAAAGATTTTTCAGTCCCCTGCACCCAGGATTTTGATTCAATCGTCCGGCTCCCCCTTCTCCCGTGGACGATCATTTTGGCGACAAATATTTTTGTTTGCGCCGTCATTCCTTCATCGACTTTGTCGAGTATTTCATCACCCGAATATTTTTGCGCAAAGGCGACCGATGCCAGCAGGATAATCATTATTGTGTGTTGTATTTTCATACTTCCAGTTCCTTGAATAATTGACAAGTTTGTCTTTTATAAATTCCAATTCCCGAAATCGATGTACCTATCAAAGGGGCAAAAAGTCCCGGCACAAAACCGATAAAATAACTGGCAGGTGTTACACGGGCGCGCATAATTTCGGAAATGAGGATGGTGGAATTTTTCATCAGTGCTCCAAAATTAACGCCGTGAATTTGCAAATAAAAAGAAACAGCCAGGCCCAGGACGGAACCTGCGAAAGCACCGACAAATCCGATTATCAGGGATTCGTAAATAAGAGAACGATAAACGTGCCCCTTGGCTTCTCCCATTGCCAGGCGCACGCCGATTTCACCATAACGACGTATGCTGCTCATCAGTCCGGTGTTCCAGAGAACGATCGACATGACAAAAACAAAGATGCTGATCATAAAAGTGGAAGCTTTTTGGGTCATAGCAAGCATTTCTCCCAATCCGTTTTGTTGGGAAAGAGGAATCATTTGCGGCGAAAACTCGTCGTTTTCTTTTGAAAATTTGGCATTGAAAGTGCGTTCCATTTGCAAAGCGATTTTGTCCCTGTAAATGTGATCCGTAAAAAAGCCGACAATTTCACCGGCAGCATCATTCATGTCCAGGGCATTTTGCACATCTCCAATATCAGCGACGAGTGCGCCGCGGTCCATGGCCGTTACGCCAAAACGAACTGTTCCGACAATCATGAAATTTGCCATTGCCATGCTGCCGAACATGGTTGAGCTGATCAGGGTCGCCTGCCGGCCGGGGTCAATTTTGAGCTGATTCGCCAGCATGTCGCTTATCAAAACTTCACCGGCCTTTTCCGGTAAGCGGCCGCGAACCAGCGCACTTTTCAGGTTTAAAATTTCCCGTTCGGGACTCTTTTGATCCAAAAGCCGAATGCCCAGGCCCATGACCGGCGCCTGACTCCTGGTTTCCATATTTTCATCAGGGATATCCAATAATCCACCGAAGCGAATTCGGGGCAGCCAGATCATTTCAGGATAGTCCTTTTTCAAAGCCCGCATCAAACGATCCACACCCATCAGAGCAAGATCGTTGGGCAATTGATCCGCCTCTTTCGCGTACGCCCTCGACATGATTTTCACATGCCCGGTTTGAAAAGCCGCGTTGGACCAAATCATATCGTTCTGCACGCCACCGATCCAGCAATACAAAAACACTGTCAAAAAAGAACCGGCCATAACAATGAGAATGGGAAACAGACTTCTCGACCGGTCGCGTATCAGTCCTTTCCACAAAAAACGGATCATGTTATTTTTCCTCTCAAAGCATCCGTAGGTTTTAGTTTGGCTATTTTTCGTGTCGGCAAAAAACTGACAATGGTCACTGTGATCATCACAAGCAGTGTTGTGCCGACGATCAGAGCAAAACTATACGATGGAAACAAAGTGCTGCCCAGGGAAAAACCGTAGCCTTTTGTTGATTGCGGCAGTGCCCATCCCTTTTGGGCGGTATAAACGAGGAGCGGCAGGCCATAAAGAGCGGCAACTCCGGCAGCCAGGACGCCATGAAGCGCGCCTTCAAAAGTAAAGAGTTGGATCACTTTCCCGCGCGTCATTCCCAGGGCAATGAGTGTCCCGATTTCCTTTCTTCTGCGGAAAATGGAAAGTACCTGCGTATCGAAAATAGCTATCATTGCCAGGAAAAGCAGGAGGACATATAATATCGACGATCCGGCGGATTTTGATTTCACAAGTTGGCGAATATCCTGGAGAAGGAAGTCGAGGTTTTTAAATGTCCAGCCGGTAACCTTGATTGGATTTTTAAAATTCTTTTCCACTATGATCAGCGTGGCCTCATTTTGCATTCCCGCCATTTTTTGCAATCTATCCAAAGGAAGCCAAATCTGGCCTTTGTCAATATCCTGCACCTGGGTATTCATAATTTGCACAATTCGAGCGTCATCGGCATCAAAGGCGCCGTCTGCATCACGCCAGCGGATAGTAACATAATCGCCTATTTTCAAATCCGTTGTGGAAGCCATGTCTGCACCGATCAGGGCCGGCAGTTCCTCGCTTTCCGACTTTAGAAATTGTGCAGGAATATCTACAATCTTTTGCGCCGGGTCGATCCCTTTAAGGAGAACCGGCATAAATCGCCCTTCAGGATATATTGTTCCCTGAACGATCAGAACAGGAGTTGCTACGCCCTCGGCGATTAATTCCTGTAAAACAGCAGGTGGTTTCGAATGACTTTCCTGGATTGAGAGCGGATCGTAAGGATCATAATTTTCCTGCCAATATTGCCCGCCGCCAAATTCCGAATCAATCATTGCCGTACTGGCCTGTTTGTTCATACCCTCGTAAAGTCCCTGCGTCCAGATAATCGCTACAAAAGAAAACGACAGCACCACAACATTAAGCCAGGTGCGCAACCCGGCGCCGAGGAGATTTTTTAATGCGAGTTTTGGGATGATCATGACATATACCTTGTTATAAAGTTATGGAAATTAGGTAAACGGAAACCGGAGACGGGGAACCGGAGACCGAACTGTTCGGACAACGGAAAAAAGGGAACCGGGCTTAACTGAATTTTTCTTTCCTGGTTTTTATTAATTTGTAAAGCATGGCGGATATTTTACGTGTTTTTTCCAATAATTCATTACTCTGATCTTTTGCTAAAACACCAATTTCAATTGCGATATAAATTTGCGTTCTCAGTTCAGCACATGAACCTTGTGCAATATAAAGAAAGCGAATAAAATCCTTGTTGGAATGCCGCTCAAATCCCTCGGCAATATTGGACGGAATTGAGACGGCTGCCCGTTGCATCTGATCCCTGAGGCTAAAATCTCTACATTTCTCCAGGCTTTTATATACATCTCTTGCAAGCCGCATCCCATTTTTTCACACATCCAAACCTTCAAATCTCCGAACCTGTGGATTCATTTCCTCCCC
>JAADGR010000341.1:8764-37480 GCA_013152225.1 Calditrichota bacterium | reverse complement strand
ACTTTGTTCCAAAACCCGGCATGTGCAATAAGTGATGCAAACGACCGTCGCTTTTTATAAAAGTTCCCAGCACACCGTGATTATCAACTGCCGGACGCATGACTGCGGCTCCGGCGCCATCGCCAAACAAAACGCATGTTGCCCGATCTGTATAATCTGTAATTTTCGACAAGGTTTCCGCGCCAATAATGAGAACATTCTCCGCCTTCCCCGCAGCAATCATCGAGTCCGCCAGGTCCAGCGCATAAATAAAGCCGGAACAGGCAGCACCAACATCCATTGCCGCAGCGTTGACAGCGCCCATTTTTTCCTGAACGAAACAGGCAGTAGATGGAAACCCAACATCCCCCGTTATTGTTGCAACAATAATTGCATCCACGTCTTTTGCCGTTAGTCCGGCATCATTCAGGGCGTTTTGCCCTGCTTCCGCACAAATGTCTGATGTCAGTTGGCCATCTTCGGCAATGTGCCGTACTTTCATTCCGGTTCTGGAAGTGATCCACTCATCGGATGTATCAACAATTTTTTCAAAATCTTTATTTGTAAGAACTTTTTTAGGAATTCCCGTACCAGTTCCAACGATCATCGACTTGGGCGTCTTACTCAAAACGGCTCCAATCTTAATAAACCTTTTTTATTTCCTGTATCTCAAGCAATTTCTCGCGAATGCTATCATTCACATTCTCACTAACCATTTTGTATGCTGCCAGTATTGCGTTTTTAATCGCACGCGGGGTAGATCGGCCATGAGCAATAATACATGACCCCTGAACGCCCAATAAAGGTGCCCCGCCATATTCCTGATAATCAAAAACTTTACGAATGCCATCAAAAGTAGGCTTCATCAAAATGGCGCCAATCTGGGAAAACAAGTATTTTCTGACAAAGCGCCTTAAATTTGATTTAAACAGTCCATGAAGGCTTTCCGCAAATTTAAGCATAATATTTCCGACAAATCCGTCACAAATAACAACATCCGCTTTGCCGCCAAGAATATCTCCGCCTTCAACGTTTCCAATAAAATTAAATCCACCCTTTTCAAACAGTGCATTTGTTTTTATTGTTGTCTCATTTCCTTTGACAGCTTCTGCGCCAATGCTCAAAAGGCCGATTTTGGGATGCGGGACAGAAAATAAATGAGAATAAAAAATATCTCCCATCAATGCAAATTCAAACAAGTCCTGAGGACGACTGTCAACATTTGCCCCAACATCGATCACCAAAGTCGCACCATTTTGCGACGGCAAAAGAGAGCCAATTGCAGGCCTGCGTATGCCCTTGATTCGTTTTAGCACGAAAAGGGCTGAGGCCATAACTGCTCCGGTATTTCCCGCACTAACGACCGCATCAACATTTTTTTGATGATGCAATCTCATTGCAACAGCAATAGAAGAATCTTTTTTTTTCTTCAAAACATCAGAAGGATGTTCATGCATTGCTACGCTTTCAGAAGCATGAACGACAGACATTGGCAATTCCTTAATGCGAAAATGGCGGGAAATCTCTCTTTCAACAATTTGTTTATCACCAACAAAAACAACCTCAAACCTGTCTTTGGAGATTCGAGCTGCTTCTATGCCTCCATGCACCACATCATGAGGAGCATTATCACCCCCCATAGCGTCTAAAGCAATCTTTATCAAAATATAACTCCGGAAGTTAATTTTGCACATTAACCAGCCGAAATTCCTGAGAAGGAATTTCAATGACATTATTCGGCGGATAAGGTGTCAAGATTCTCGTGGCAGAAATATTGAACGGCCTTTATAATAACCGCAGTTTGGGCAGGCTCGGTGAGGTAATTTGGGTTGATGACAGTTTGAACATTCAACGACGGTCGGAACTGCCGCATTCCAATTTGCTCTGCGTTTATCTCGTCGCGATTTTGTGTGTCTTCTTTTTGGTAGTGCCATTTTATTTTAATACTTTCCTTTCTCATTTCCTTTTAATTTTTTCAGCGCTTCCCAGCGCGGATCGATTTCATCTGTTTTACAAGAGCATGTTTCAAAATTCAATTTTGTTCCACAAACAGGACATAATCCTTTGCAATCGGCTTTGCACAACCTCTTTGCCGGCAGAGATATAAGCAATGTCTCTTTAATGGACTCTGTTATATCGATTTCCGTCGATGACGCTGTGATTGAATAAATATCTTCTTCAGGATTTCCCAATTCAGAATCACTTGTAATAACGATTCTGACGCTTTCATCCAAATTCTCGTCATAAGGTTCTGCGCAGCGATCGCATAAAAGATGCGTTTTCGTTTTTATGTTCGCTTTGATATAGAATTCATGTCCCACTTTATCGATTTCAAAACGAACGTCGATCGGAGATATGAAAACGTCATTATTCTCCAACTCTAATTCTCCGGGAGTGACTTGCCGGATTTGGCTGGAATGCCCCTCATCGAGATGAGCAATATTAAGAGCTAACACTTTACAGCCTCTGAAAAATGACATCAAATTTAGCAATTAATGGATAAAGAGTCAAGATAAATTTGGTTTTTCGTGAACTCTGTTCAGAAAAAATATTTCCTGAAAATGCCAAAGAAAAACCCGATCGTATCAATCGGGTTAAACAATACTTAAAGTATATTGCCAATCAATTCACTTGTGCTAAAAAAGTAGGCGATTTCGCGGATCGCATTCTCAGGTGAATCGGCGCCGTGGACAACATTTCTGGAGATATTTTCAGCAAATTCCTTGCGGATTGTACCCGGCGCAGCCTTCAATGGGTTTGTTGCCCCCATCAAGGTGCGATAATCTTCGACAGCATTTTCCTTTTCAAGTGCGGCAACGATGCAGGGGCCTTCCGTCATAAAAAGAATTAACTCTTCAAAAAATGATTTGCCCTTGTGTATTTCATAAAATCCTTCTGCAAGCGGCCTTGTCATTTTCATCATTTTTATGCCAATAATCTTATAGCCGCTGGAAAGGATTTTGTCTATTACTTTTCCGACATGGCCGTCCTTAACACAGTCCGGCTTTAAGATGGTAAACGTTCTTTCCATTTTTTCTCCACAGTCATAGTTGTTTTTGAGCATAGTATCAGTTCAGGTTCCGAGATGCCTCGAGGCCGACTTGAAATGCTTTGAGGTTCAATTCCTCGGTCCCTTTGGGCACTCGTGCCTCTATTGCGTTTTTCAAAGCTTCTTCGGAAACAATTTTTGAAATACCGGCGATAATTCCCAGCGCAACAATATTGGCAACCAAAATTCGGCCAACTTTTTCCCGGGCTAACTGGATAATCGGCATTTTGTATACCTTGTAGCCATTTTCTGTTACATCCCGAACAGCATAATCATCGACAATGATGATCCCGCCCGGCTTCATGTCATCCTTGTATTTATTGAAGGATTCCTGCGTCAGGGCCAGTAAGAGATCAATGTTTACCGCTTTTGGGTAGTCAATGTCCTCGTCCGAAATAATAACTTCAGATCGGCTTGCGCCGCCGCGGGCTTCCGGGCCGTAGGATTGACTTTGCGTTGCATTCAGGTCATCATATATTGCTGCGGCTTCTGCCAGGATTTTTCCAGCCAGCACCAAGCCCTGGCCACCTTCGCCGCTCAAACGGACTTCATAACGAAAGCTCATTTCGTATTTCACTCCTGATTTTTCTTATTTTTCTTTTTGAAATCTATCAATTATTTTTTGGTATTCGCTTCGACATTCCGGGTGTTCCTCATTGATAAAAATTCCTGTAACGACTTTTCCCTCCAGTTCTTCGGGCGTCATTTTCTTGGCCTTGCTGTAAGGCACAGCGTCACGTTTCAAGTCTTCTATCATATCCACGCCTGCACCAAGTCGATTTCTACGGCCATAAGCTGTCGGGCATGGAGACATGGCTTCGACAAGCGAGAATCCTTTATTCTGGATAGCCTTGGCAATATAGTTCTCCAGTTGTACGCCATTATGAACGCTGGCACGCGCGACAAATGATGCACCGGCAGCCTGCGCCAGGCCGCTGATATTGAACGTGTGATCCATGCTGCCATACGGTGCAGTACTTGCCAACATACCCTTCGGCGTTGTTGGCGATACCTGTCCGCCCGTCATACCATAAATATGATTGTTAAATAAAATAACAGTCAAGTCGATGTTGCGCCGCGCAGCATGAATGTAGTGATTACCGCCAATAGCGGTCGCGTCTCCGTCTCCGGTGATGACGATAACGTGAAGATCAGGCTTGGCCATCTTCACGCCGGTCGCAAAAGTCATTGCGCGGCCATGCGTTGTATGTAGCGTGTTAAAATCGACATAGCCGGTGAGACGGCTTGCACAGCCGATTCCCGAAACCATACAAACGCTGTCTTTTTCGAGACCGAGCTTATCGATCGCGCGTACGAGTGATTTCAGCACTATTCCATCACCGCAGCCGGGACACCAGATAAGCGGGAATTTAGTTATTCTCAAATACTGATCATAATTGAACATTTGCTAGTTCCTTAATTTTTTCAAGAATCTGCAACGGATTGATTGGGTCACCATCGATTCTGTTTACTTTGAACACAGGTATCTTTCCGGCAACCGCCCATTCAACTTCGTGAGCGATTTGCCCGCGGTTCATTTCAACAACAATCCACAATTTCACTTTTTCGGATATTTTTTTGATTTCCTCATCAGCAAAAGGCCAGATCGTTCGCAGCCGCATCAAGCCGACATTTATACCGTTTTCACGGGCAAGGCGAACAGCATGACGAGAAGAACGGGCAGTAGAACCGTAAGACAGAATAGCAATCTCGGCATCCTCCATCATATACTCATCGAAATCTATAATATCTTCCCGATTCATGGAAATTTTTTGGTCAAGCCGGTCCATGAGTTTGTTGATTTCGGAAGCTTTATTCGTTGGAAAACCCGTTTCATCATGGGCAAGCCCGGTAACGTGGTAACGATAGCCGGAACCAAAATCGGCCATTGCCGGAACACGACTTTTCGTATGTTCATAAGGCAAATACTCCTCAAGGGAACCGGTTGGCCGGATTCGGTCAAAAACGTTTATTTCATCTTCAGAGGGAAGATAAACTTTTTCGTTCACGTGGCCAATAATTTCGTCCATCAGCAAAATGACGGGCGTACGATATTTTTCAGCAAGATTGAAAGCACGGACAGTTAAATCAAAAGTTTCACGAACGCTGAATGGAGCCAGCGCGATGATTTGATGATCTCCGTGAGTGCCCCATCTGGCTTGCATCACATCTCCCTGGGATGGCAACGTCGGCAGTCCCGTGCTCGGGCCTCCGCGCATAACATTAACGATAACACATGGTACTTCGGTCATCACTGCATAGCCAAGATTTTCCTGCATTAAAGAAAAACCGGGACCACTGGTTGCAGTCATTGTTTTGGTTCCGGTTAGAGATGCGCCGATAATGGCTCCTATTGATCCCAATTCATCTTCCATCTGCAAAAAAACGCCTCCATACTTTGGCAGTTTTGCAGAGAGCACTTCTGCGATTTCTGAGGATGGTGTGATGGGATAGCCGGCAAAGAATCTCATTCCAGCAGCAAGTGCTCCCTCGGCACATGCTTCGTTGCCGGTAATCACTCGTGCTTTTCCATTTGATTTTTCAGACATGACGTTATCCTGAATTAGTGTTTGGTTAGTTTACTCTTTACTTTTATCACGAACCACTATGGCAAAATCCGGACAGTGCAATTCGCACAACATACATGCTGTGCAGGCTGCAAGATTTGCAACTTTGGCCTTGCCTCTTTCCATAATGAGGACATCGTGAGGACAATAATCGACGCAAATAACACATCCTTTGCACCACGCCTCACTAATCTCAATCTCCACATCTTTTTTCTCTTTGACTGTTAAAGTCATTGGATTTCTCCTGCCTGGAAATTAAATATATTAATGGATTATTTCCGTGCCTGTCTGCCCTGCAATCGCTTCGGGCATCTTATCAACTGAACTAATGACAACTTTTTTCCCGCCGCTTTCAAGAAACTCTATCGCAGCTTCAATTTTCGGCCCCATATTTCCTTTGGGAAAATGTCCGGCATTCAGGAAATTGCGCGCCTCCTTCACTGTAATAACGTCCAGAAACTGTTGCTCCGGTTTCCCAAAATTCAACGCTACCTTATCCACCGACGTGAGAATGTAGAGTTCATCAGCTTTTATTTCTTTTCCCAAAATCGCAGAAGCGCGATCCTTGTCGATGACCGCATCAACACCTTCATAACGGCCATCTTTTTCAACATAAACAGGTATGCCGCCCCCTCCTGCCGTAATAACAATGACGCCATTATGTACAAGATTGCGAATTATTTTTGCTTCGACAATTCTTTTCGGCAAAGGAGAAGGAACAACCCTGCGATACCCGCGCCCGATATCTTCTTTGATGACATAGCCACGCGTTTTTTGCAGGTTTTCCACTTCTTCTTTTTTATAAAACGGCCCCACAAATTTGGTGGGTTCCAAAATTGAGGGATCATTTTTATCGACAACGACCTGGGCAAGGATCGTAACAATCTCTCTTTTTACATTTCGTAGCAGCAATTTGTTTTGCAACGTCTGCTCAATCATGTATCCCATGCCCCCTTCAAGATCGGCAACAAGAACGCCAAGCGGAATCGGGGGAACCAGATGTCGCGTTTCCTCCACACGGATAAGGGCGTTTCCTATTTGCGGGCCGTTGCCGTGCGTTATGGCCAGGTGATATCCTTTTTCAATAAGATCAGCCACGCCTGCAAGTGCCCGACGTGTATTGGCAAACTGCTGATAAATATCTCCTTCTTCAAATTCACGCGTAATGGCATTGCCGCCCAAAGCGACGACGGCAATTTTATTTTGTTTTTCCGAAATGTTCATGCAAAGAAAATCACTTCATTAGGTGAAAAGCGATTTAAAAAGTCGAAAGGCATGTTACGAATTACTCATAAATCCGCCAGTGCATCATTAAGGTCTGGAGAACCAATTTCCTGCAAATCGTAAAAAACGCGTACAGCAGGTTTATTGATATTAATAATGCGCCGCAAGTCAATTGGCGTGCCGATGATTACGGCATCGCAATCCGTTGCATTTATTGTCGCCTCCAGGTCTTTCATTTGCTCCTTACCGTAGCCCATGGCCGGCAACAATTGGCCGATTTCCGGGTATTTCTCAAATGTTCCTACAATTGAACCTTTTAAAAATGGCCGCGGATCGACGATTTCCGATGCACCGAATTTATCGGCAGCAACAATGCCGGCACCGTAGGTCATTTCGCCATGGGTCAGTGTCGGGCCGTCTTCAACGACAAGCACGCGTTTGCCCACTATCACAGAAGTATCTTCAATGGAAATTGTCGAGGCTGCATCGATAATTTTGGCTTCAGGATTGACGGTGCGAATATTTTCACGCACATCCATCAGATCTTCTATTTCCGCCTCAACTTCTTTATTTATTATAACATAATCAGCCATTCGCAGATTCGTTTCACCAGGGTAATAGCTTATTTCATGTCCCGGACGAAGCGGGTCGACGATCGTGATGTGCACATCCGGTTTGTAAAATGGCAGATCATTGTTTCCGCCATCCCATAAAATAACATCAGCTTCCTGCTCAGCCTGCTCGAGGATAGCCTGATAATCTACTCCGGCATAAACAATGGAGCCTCGTGCGATGTGCGGCTCGTATTCTTCCATTTCTTCGATGGTGCAATTTTGCTTTTCAAGGTCCTGCAATTTTTCAAATCGCTGTACCTTTTGTGCAACCAAATCTCCATAAGGCATGGGGTGGCGAATAGCGACAATTTTCTTGCCTTTGCTTTTCAGGATTTCAGCAACACGTCTTGTTGTTTGGCTTTTTCCACATCCGGTTCTGACCGCACAAATGGCAACAACCGGTACTTTCGACTTGAGCATCGTTTTCTTTGGCCCAAGAAGCGTAAAAGAGGCACCGGCAGCATTGACCAGTGCAGATTTGTGCATGATATATTCATACGAAACATCGCTATAGGAAAAAACTACCTCGTCAATATTATTTTTGCGGATCAATCGATCCAATTCACTTTCCGACTCGATCGGAATGCCGTTCGGATATAAAGAACCGGCCAGTTCCGCAGGATATTTTCTTCCTTCAATATTCGGAATTTGTGTGGCTGTGAAAGCAACGACATTGTATTGATCATTATCTCTAAAAAAAGTATTAAAATTATGAAAATCTCTACCGGCTGCGCCCATGATGAGCACTTTTTTCTTCTCCATTGTTCCTCCTTTTTTTACAGATAAAAAAAGGCAGAAATTTTTCTGCCTGCTAATAACCTTTTTAACTTGGGAGCATTATTTCCGGTTGCAGCATGTAGTTTTGCAACGTATCCAAAACTTGACCGGCATCATCCAAACTAAAGATGTTCCTGCGAAGTTCCGTTGCTTTTGGCATGCCTTTAATATATGCCGCAATTTGCTTTCGCATTAAATGTGTGGCGCGCTGTGCACCGTATTTTTCTATAGCGGCCTGAAAATGTCTTGTACATACCTGCAAGCGCTCAACAGAAGAAGGTTCTTGCGGTTTAATGCCGAACTGCACATAGTCGTTGATTTGACTTAATATCCATGGATTCCCGCACACAGCGCGGCCAACCATCACCATATCGCAGCCTGTCTGTTCCATCATCTGTTTTGCATCAAAAGCCGTTTTAATATCTCCATTGCCAATTACGGGAATCGATACGGCGTTTTTTACGTCGGCAATGATTTCCCAATCAGCCTGCCCATTAAATAACATCTTTTGTGTTCGCGGATGGACGATCAATCCGGCAATTCCGGCATCTTCAAGAATCCTGCTCACATCAACGGCAACATTTTTATCCCAGCCGCTTCTTATTTTCGCAGTAACGGGAATTTCCGTCGCAGCAACAACCGCTTTGGCAACCTGTCCCGTCAATTGCATATTTTTTAAAAGAGCCGAACCGGCACCGCGCTTTACTACCTTTTTTGCAGGACAACCGAAATTCAAATCAATTAAATCAGGCTCATAACGCGCAACACGCCTTGCCGCCTCTGCAAGAATATCCGGCTCTGCCCCGAACAACTGTACTCCTATGGGGCGTTCTTTATCTGAAAACCGAACATACTCTAATGTTTTTACTTGTTCGCGAACAAGCCCGTCAGCGCTGGTCATTTCCGTAAAAAGCAGTCCCGCACCAAAGTCTTTACAAATCAATCTGAAAACCTGATCTGTCCAGCCTGCAAGTGGCGCCAAAGCCGTTGGCGTTTGAATGTCAATTCCTGCAAAAAACACGCGCGAAATGTAATATTTTAATTTTTACAAAGCAAGGATTTCTTTGGGGTAAAAACCATCTCGTGGCGGCCAGGTAGCAATGTGCGTCGCACATAAGGAGAAAAAGCAAAAGTTTCACAAGGCTAAAACTATTGCAAAAACTTGAAGATAATGGTAATGATAATGAGAATACTGAAACCAATATTCATAAAAGTAAACATCATGGTGAAACGCTTGTTCATGTCTTCAAAGCGTTTGTCCATATATTTGTATATATCTTCAAAACGTTTATCAACAGCATCAAAGCGTTTATTCATATAAGCATACATATCTTCAAAGCGCTTATCAATGGCTTCAAAACGTTTGTCAATGGTTTCAAATCCCCGCTTCATGGTTTCGGCAAGGATTCTGATGTCTCCGCGAAACTCGGTCATGTTTTGATCATAGGCGCTCTTCTGAACAATATTTTTTGCCAAAAGAACAACATAACGATGAAGTGAATCTTTGTTTTTCACTTGCACTGCATCTTCGAGTTCGCGCTCTAAAATTTCGGCTATTTCATCCATATCAAATTCCTTAAATTATTCACTAAAAATATAAACTATTTTCTTTAACAATGCAATAAAAATCAAATACAAATTTCCCCTTGAAGAAATGGCATTTGTTCTGTATGTTTAGAATAGGAGGATCAAATGAGCACTTTTATTTTAATGAAAATTCTCGAATCCGCTCCGTCAAGATATGACCGGGGTATTAAAATGCTTACGTTTGGTGGCGTAGAAAAAGCATACGATAATCTTGTTGCACCTGTCAAAAAAGGTGACACTGTTTTAGATATTGGCTGCGGCACAGGGGCATTGACGATGCGTGCAGCGCGGAAAGGTGCCAGAATCAAAGGAATTGATATTAATGTCGATATGCTCGACATCGCAAAGAGACGAATCAACGACGCGGGCTTTTCCGGGACAGTTGAATTTTATGAAATGGGCGTCGGTGAAATGGATACCCTGAAAACTGCAAGTTATGATGTTATTATGAGCGGCCTGTGTTTTTCCGAATTGACCAATGATGAATTGCGTTTTACTTTGAAAGAAGTGAAAAGGCTCCTCAAACCGGGTGGTTACTTTCTCCTCGCCGATGAAGTAATTCCTGAAAATATTTTATTTCGAGTATTACAATGGCTCATCAGGTTCCCGCTTGTTATCATTACCTATATTTTCACACAAACAACGACACATGCTGTTAGAAATATCACTTTAAAAATCCGTGGGATTGGATTTCAGATACAGTCAAAAAAATTAAGCTTTTTAAAATCTTTTATCGAATTAACGGCCAGGAAGCCGGAGGAGCGATAAAATGAACTCTCTAAAGTATTTCATAATCAACGCCATTGAAACGATGCTGCGCATGGTCCCGTTCCCGACAAAAACAGGTGTGATAAAAATAGGGAATCCCGACCGGAATTCGCCTGTTTTCCTGACCTGTAATTTCCATCTGACCGTGGAAAGAGTAAAACGCGCTTTAAAAGGAATGGACTGTTACCTTTTGGTTGCAAAAAGCAAGGGCATTAACGTGTGGTGTGCAGCAACGGGCGGGCTTTTTACCCACCACGATGTTATTTCCGTTTTGAAAACCAGCGGCATCGAAGAACTTGTTGATCACCGAAAAGTTATTTTGCCACAACTCGCAGCAACAGGCATTGAGGGAAAAATTGTGCGCCAAAAGAGCGACTGGCACGTTATTTGGGGGCCAGTCTACGCAAAAGATATTCCGGCGTTCATCCGCAACAAATTAAAAAAGAATGTGCAAATGAGAGTGGTGCGTTTTCCATTCGTGCAGCGAGTGGAAATGGCCATTGCCTGGGCCTTTCCCATATCTTCCATTGCGGCGCTTCTCATTCTTCCTTTTTGGCGCCATCTCATTCTACCCCTCTCAGCTCTTATCTGGGGCATGTCCTTTTTCATCTTTCTCGCCTTTCCGCTTTTTGAAAACCGATTGAGTGCAAGGGGAAAACGAATCGGCTTTATCGTTTTCGATTTCGGACGAGGAGGAATTCAGCTTGCGTTATGGGGCTTTTTTCTTCTTCTTGTTTTTGGCTATGCTGCCGCATTCCACCAGGTTAACGCCAATTTTATACTCCGCTGGTCTTTCATCACGCTCGTCACCACCCTCCTGTTCAGCATGGATTTGATGGGCAGCACTCCTGTCTTTAAAAGCAGTCTACACGAAGACCGGCTCCTCAAAATCTCCATAGACAACAATAAATGCAAAACCGCCGGATTTTGCGAGCTTGTGTGTCCGAGGAACTGTTATGAAATTGATCGCCATGCACATAACACAACAATCCCTCGCGCTGATTATTGCGTTCAATGCGGTGCATGTATTGTGCAGTGCCCTTACGATGCACTCTTTTTTAAAGGTTCTGACGGCAAAATATTGACGCCTGAGAAAATCAGAAAATATAAATTGAATCTTTCGGGAAAGCATCTTGTAAAAGTAGGTTAAAAGCAGAAAGGACATTTTATTTTAAACGAATGGTCAGCATTTTAGCTCCAGTCATCTTTTTACCCATTTTGCTATTGGCAAATCTTGCAATGAAGAGTGCTTTGCACTTACTTTAAGTTGTCGTAAATTCCCGTTACGGCACAAGACAGATTCCCCTTTTTCGTAAAGACGGAATGACATCGACCAATACTTTTCTTATAGAATAAAGAAACTACTTGCAATACTGTTGAATCATGGCAAAAGATAACACAAAAATCATCGATCAGTTCACATCAATTATTCTCGACAGCATTACCGATGGTGTTTTTACAGTCGATAAGCAATGGCGAATCACGTCTTTTAATAAAGCGGCTGAAGACATCACGGGTATCGAACGTGAGGAAACCATCGGGCAACGTTGCAGTGATGTATTCCGCGCCAATATTTGCGAATCAGGGTGTGTGCTACGCCAGACAATGGACAGCGGCGAGCCGGTCATCTGCCAGACCATCTACATTGTCAATTCCGAAGGCGAAAAAGTGCCCGTTAGCATTTCCACAGCACTCTTGCGCGACGAGAACGGTAAAATTATCGGCGGAGTTGAATCTTTTCGCGATCTGAGTACAGTTGAAGATTTGCGCAAAAAGCTGATGGAAAAATATTCTTTTGCGGATATTATCAGCAAGAGCAGTCAAATGCAAAAGATTTTTAATATCCTCCCTCAAATTGCAGAAAGCGACAGTACGGTCCTCATCGAAGGTGAAAGCGGCACAGGAAAAGAACTTTTCGCGCGTGTGATTCATCAACTGAGCAAGCGCAAGAATAATAAAATGATTGCATTGAACTGTAGCGCCCTGCCGGACACACTTTTGGAATCGGAATTGTTTGGTTACAAAGCCGGTGCTTTTACGGATGCCAAAAAAGACAAAAAGGGCAGATTCGCCTTGGCCGAAGGCAGCTCGCTTTTTCTCGATGAAATCGGAGACATCTCCCCTGCTTTGCAGGTTAAACTGCTGCGAGTTTTGCAGGAAAAAGAGTACGAGCCGCTCGGTGCAACAGAAAGCGTAAAGGCCAATGTCCGCATTATTGCAGCATCCAATAAAAATCTTGCAGAATTAGTCCGCGCCGGTCAATTTCGCCGGGATTTATATTATCGGATCAATGTCATCAAAATTCTTATTCCGCCTTTGCGAGAGAGAAAAGAAGACATTCCCCTGCTTGTGAAACATTTCATTTCTAAATACAACCATTTTCAGAATAAAAATATTGCGGATGTTTCCCCGCACGTCTTACGTCTGCTGATGCAACATGATTTTCTGGGAAACATACGTGAGCTTGAAAATATTATCGAGCACGCCTTTGTTTTATGCCGTGGAAATATCATTCAGGTTGACCACCTTCCTGCCGAATTACAACCCCAGGGACTTTCGCTTCCCAATGCTTCTCCCAACTCTGATTTGCAGACCCTTGAAGCACAATATCTATTAAATCTCTTGGAAAAGAATAACTGGAGCCGTACAAAAACAGCCAAAGAATTGGGCATTCATAAAAGCACTTTGTTCAGGAAAATTAAAAAACTGGGCATCGCATTACCTAAAGTCGATGGCCGCTCGGTAAACAACGAGATGAAACCGCAATAGCTCTCCCGATACTGACTTTACCAAAACAAACCATTGCAATATTGCAACTATATACTATTTCTATGGTTGCAATAATGCTTTATTTCTTGACATTTCTTCCCCTATATATCAATATCAGTATGCCCTAATACTATTAATATCATAGAATAACATTCCCGCCTCATTGTCTGGCATATTTATTGTCTGACAAAATGCGAAATGAAAAGGATAATCGCAATAACTTCCTGGCAAAACCGTATATCCCCGGTTTTTGATACGGCACAAAAGCTATTAATCTTTGAGTTGAACGAAAAAAGCGAAATCAGTCGTCGGGAAGAGATGATTGACTTTAATGTGCCTTTTCAAAAAATACATGCACTCGTTCGATCCGGCGCCAAAACCCTGATTTGTGGCGCAATCACAGAACAGATCGAAAGCCAGATTGAGGAAGCGGGGATTAAAGTGCTGTCCTTTATTTGCGGTGATATTTCATCGGTGATGCAGGCCTATTTGGCCGGAAAAGACATTAAAACGGAATTTGCAATGCCCGGCTGCAAAAACCAGCGCTGTCATCGACGCCGCGGTAGATTCATGTACTTAAATTACTAAACTCAGGAGTTCATCATGTTGGAAGTAGATACAGTTAAATGCACAGGATGTGGAAACTGCATTCAGGCATGTCCCTTTAACGCAATCGCACTTTTTGAGGCCAAAGCAAAGATAGATCAATCTTTATGCCGATTATGCAATAAATGTATCCAGGTTTGCCCTGAAGGAGCCATCGGCCTGGTACAAAATCCGGTAATGGCAGACTCGGAATTCGATACACAAAACAATTCAACCGATCAAAGAGAAAGTGCCCGGCCTTTTTGTCACCATCCTTTCATGGATGACCAACCAAAACCTAAAAGTCCACAATGGCCCTTTCATCAGGGACAGGGTAACTGCCGCGGTCGTTTTGGCCGAGGACTTGGCCAGGGTTTTGGCGCCGGCCGCGGAGGCGGCAAAGGTAGAGGTCGCCGGGTATAATAACAGTTAACTTACCAAGTGGGGAAAAAATGAAAATCGCAATTACTGCTGCAGGCGGATCGCTTGCAGCGCAAGTAGAACCACGTTTTTGTCTTTGTGATGATGTTGCTTGTAGATTATTTCAATGTCATCACAAACAGCAAAATGTCCCGGATGATCCGGGGCGGACTTTGGCGGCATGATCGCGACAAGCAGAGATGAAGCATTAAAAATAATCCTGGATTATCTCGAAAATTATAGATATTCTTTTACGGAAGAAAAAATCAAACAAAACCTTCCTGTTGACAACAACGACTGGTGGTCAGAAAGGTTCGGCGACGATCCCTTGTGGGGAAAATGGCCGTGACAGGATTCGAGTTATTGTTTTTTCCTTTACCGGCGTATCGAACAAGCCCTGAAGAAATATTATGCGGAGGTTCGTCTTAAAAATTCGGGCTATGAGACGCATCAAACGCCTTTCGGCTATTTTCTTGATCTGGACATCAAGGCGCCGGGACATTCATTTGCCAGATTATTTAAAGAAATTTAAGGATGAAAACGTGTATAGACTGGCTGCCAAGGCAATAAAAAATGCAAAAAGAGTGACGGCTTTTACCGGCGCCGGTATTTCGGTAGAAAGCGGCATCCCGCCCTTTCGCGGCGAAGAAGGTTTGTGGAGTAAATACGACCCCATTTTTCTGGATATTAGTTATTTTCACAATCATCCTTTGGAATCATGGAAGCTCATTAAAGAAATATTTTATGACTTTTTCGGCAAAGCAAAACCAAATACTGCGCATTATGCCCTTGCCGCCATGGAACGCGATGGACTGCTTCAGGCCATCATCACGCAGAACATTGATAATCTCCACCAGGAAGCAGGAAGTAAAACAGTCTATGAATTTCATGGTACGTCACAATATCTTATCTGTGTGCATTGCGCAAAGAAACACCATGTCTCGGAGATCGCCCTGGATCACCTTCCGCCCTTGTGTCGGGAATGCGGGCATCTTTTGAAACCCGATTTTGTCTTTTTCGGCGAACCCATTCCGGAACCGACAAATTCGCTGTCATTTCGTGAAGCGGAAATAGCAGATGTTTTCATTTTGATCGGTACAACAAGAGAAATTATGCCCGCTTCAATGATTCCTAATCTCGCAAAAAAGAGACGCGCAACCATCATTGAAGTTAACCCCAATGAAACGAACTATACATACGATATCACAGATATATTTCTTCAGGATAAAGCGACGGAAGCAATGTTCAAGTTATCTCAGGAATTGGGAATAGCGAACTACTAATTTCATGGCACGAATAACAATTTGGATTTTAATGCTTTTGGGCGGAAGCGCTCTGGGCGTGTGGCTGGATTTGCACTGGTGTAAAAGCTGTCTTTCAAACCCCTGGTTACACGTTATTTCATTTGTGATCGGCATTTCCCTGGCTATGATAAAAATAGTTGAAGAGCCCGGAGCCATCCGCAAATTTGGCAAGGCTTATACCACATACAGAAATCAGGTTCCTATGTTTTCACTGCGTTGGGTTTGCCTGAAAGAGCTTTTTGCAAAAAACAAATTCAACAAAGCCATCAACAGCTATCTGCTGTGTGATAATGTAAGTGAGTTTAATATGAATAAGCGAAAAGACACACAAAAATACCCGCAACATTACCGCTGGAACTTTGTCATGGGCATGCTTCACGGCATTACTTTTTCGTTCGGCATGGCGTTCAGCGAACCTTTTTCCGTTTTGCCGCTTTTTTTGCGTTCCTTTACCAGTTCAAAAATTGTTATCGGGTTTCTGATCAGCATTATCAAAACGGGTTCTTCCATGCCGCAACTTTTTATTGCCCATAAATTGCAAAACCTTTCCAGAGGTAAGCCCATTCTATTCGTAGCAATATGGGTGCGCTGGCTGGCCTGGGGGCTTTTGGCAATGGTTACATTTATTTGGGGACATAAATCTCCCTATTTCATTCTGGCGGCTTTTGTATTTTTTCTTTTCATATTTTCATTTGCCGGCGGCGTGGCCAATGTGCCCTTTTTTAACATGATTGCCAAAGCCATTCCCACAGAAAGACGCGGCCGTTTCTTTGGTATGCGCCAGTTTTGGGGCGGAATTGCTGCAATTGGCGCAGGACTGCTGGTGCGTATTATTCTAAGTCTTCCGACGGTTACCTTTCCGCAAAATTATGGCTATCTTTTTCTCGTCACTTTTGTCGTGTTGACGTTCGGATATGTCGCGCTATCCTTATTTAAGGAACCTGAATCCAAACTTGAAAAAACCATTGCGAAAAAAAATGCTGTAAATCTGCCAACCATAACTCACTATCTGAAGAATTTCCCACCGCTTTTTCATCTTCTTCTTATCCTTATTTTCAGCCAATCGCTGATGCTGGCTCTGCCGTTTTTCGTTCTTAATGCGAGAGAGATGCTGCATTTCCCAACAGCATGGGTCGGCTACTTTGTGATGGCGCAAATGGGCGGTGGCGTCATATCAAATTTTCTCTGGGCAAGGTTATCCGATCAGCGCGGAAACGTCCTGGTCATCAGGCTATCTATTATTTCCGCCCTGCTGGCCATTTTGTTTGCTCTTTTTTCAAAATCTTTCATTCTTTATCTTTTTGTCTTTATCTTTTCCGGCAGCTTTCTCAATGGCGCCGGAATCGGTTTCAATAACTATATCATGGAACTCGGTACGGAAAAACTTCGTCCGCTTTTTTTAAGCATTCAGGGCACATTCATGTTTCCCGTTTATTTTTTCCCGCTCTTTGGCGGTTTGATGGTGGATTATTTCAGTTTTCACATATTATTTCTGTGCACTTTTTTCCTGCTTTTGATCAGCCTTTGGCTTTCCACAAAATTGTGTGAACCCAGGCAAAAAGAAGCCGGATGCGACGTAACACATTACATGCTTGCCAGCATTTTCAAAAAGAATTATTTTTTGAATATAAATTGAGCATCACCATTCTTTTTTGCACTGGAATCACCCAATCTCCTTTTCAAAAATCGTATACGTCTTTGACGGCGTACTGCCCATCATTTCCACCAGGCGGATGACGAGGACGTTGTCTTCGAGAACCCAGCCCATGTCGCAGTATTCGTAACCTTTTTTCATCGAATAAAGTTTCTGCTAGTACAGCATCACGCCGTCCAGGCCCATGCGGCGGAATTTCTTCTTCACGCCCAGGTAGCCGAGACGGTATCCTTTGACGCTGCCTTTGGTTAACAGCATTTTGGCCGCGCGCAAAAGTTCACAGCGACGGCAGCCGCGAATAGGCACCATTTTTTCGACAATATTCGGAACACCACCAAAGAAAGCCGCGGGTTCTCCTTTGATATAGATAAAAAAGAACAATCCCTTTTCCATCACCAGTTGCATGTCATCAACGATGGAGTAAAATTCTTCCCGGGTGAAAGGGACGAAACCGAAATTATCGCTCCAGGCGTCGTTATAAATTTCAAACATTTCTTGTTTGCGCTCGGCCAGCGGACGGTCTCCCCAGTTTTCAAACTTTAGGTCAAAACGGTTAATTACTTTTTTGGCAACGCGTTCAAGCCGGTCGACCATGGGATTCATCGGCGAAACCTCCCAGGAAAGCACGCGTTTGATCTGTTCAAAGCCGGCGTTTCGTATCAGCTTTTCGTAATAAGGTTTGTTGTATTGGTAATACATCACCGGGCGGGAGTCAAATCCCTCGGTCATGATGCCCGGCGTCGCTTCATTAACCGGTAGGTTTTGCGGCCCGCGAATGGCTTTCATGCCTTTGGAGATGAGCCACGCCGACGCCGCCTCGATCAGCGCATTGGCGACATCCTGATCGTCGATAGATTCAAATTGTCCCCAAAAACCGACTTTATCGTTCCAGTGCTTGTTGTGGTTTTCATTTACAAAAGCATTGCAGCGACCGACAATGTTCCCGTTCGACATGGCGAGAAAAAACTTCATTTCGGCGTGCTTGAAAAAAAGGTTTCTGGGTTCAAAAAAACCCGTCATGCCGATCAGTTTGAATCCGAGGTATTCGTAATCCAGCAGGGGCACATATTGCGGATCATCTTTATAATGTTGCCAGTGAAAATCGACAAATTTCTTTAAAAGTTTCTTATCTTCTTTGGTCTGGTTGTCAAAGCTGACGATTTGAACTTTCGTTGCATTCATGAGGATTCTCCGGTTTGATGTTTCAATTTCTGTAAGATAAAAAGTTTCATTTCAAAAAAAAGCTTTTTTGTTGTATTGGCTCTGTAATGGGTGGCCAAAATATCAATAAGAAATTATACAAAGAATGACTTTACAATAGAATAACAAGTCGCTTCGGCGAATGCCGGAGTCTCCTAAAACAATGCCGGGAGATCCCGACAAGCACCGGAATGACTCGTGCAGGCAGTTTTGGGAAATCCTGATCATCTTTTTCACCCGTAATTGAGAGACATTTTTGGATCACTACTACGCGGCACGGCCAAATCGAATAGCATCTTCACCGTAACGGTCACGGATTTTGTCCATTGCCGATGTTACTGCGCCGAGTTTTGGATTTTTTTCTTTTGCGAACAGCGAAAGCTGCGCGGGTTCCGGCGACAGTTCGCAAAGCCGCAGCGTCATTTTTCGCACTCGCACGCGGCGTCCAAGGGCGCGGTCAAAGACATTGTTGACAATGGGCACAAGCCCGGCGTCGTCATTGCAGGGTGTGAAACGCCGGCGGGCACTGTCCTCCTTGTAATCCGAGTAGTGTATTTCAATGACCATGCGGGCGGTACGCAGTTTTTTTTCGCGCAAACGGCGGGCGGCGCGGGCCAGGAGGCGAAAAATTCTGCTGCGAAGAAAATAATAATCGTTGCTGTCGTCGTCCAGCGTGTCCACTTCCACGATCTCCGGGGCGCGTTTGGGTGGCTGCACCGGACGATTATCAATGCCGCGCGCACGCCGGTGCAAGAGCAGGCCGAAACGGCCAAAGACCATTTGTAAATTTTCCGATGAGATCACCGCTAGTTCACGGATGAGGCGAACGTTCAGGTCCAGCAACTGTTCGCGCACCTTTTTTTTCACTCCCGGCAAAAGGCCAACCCGCAACGGCGCGAGAAAATTTTCCTCGTAACCGTGGCGAACATCGCACAAACCGTGGTGTTCGCCCGAGGTGGTTACGACATCAGAAGCCACTTTGCTGACGAGCTTGTTGCCGGCCACGCCGGCGCCGGCATTCAGACGAAGACGGTTGCGGATTTCCCGTTGTGCTTTGACCGCTGCATCTTTGACACCGCCGAACAGTTTGCCGCTTCCGGTCATGTCCAGGTAAGCGTGGCCGAAACGCAACGGCTCAAAAACGGGGGTGAAGCGACTGACAATCTCCATCATCGCCCGGGTGGCACGGACGTAAAGTTCCTCGTTGGGCGGCAGCACGATCAGGTCAGGGCAGTTTTTCAGCGCCTGATACAACGGCATGCCCGGAAACACGCCGTTCTGCCGCGCTTCCCCGGAGACGGAAAACACCAGCGAGCGCGTGGTCGTCTCGATTGCCACGGCTACGGGCCTCTTGCGCAGCCGCGGCTCCAGCACCCGCTCCACAGCAATGTGAAAGTCTGGGATATCTATGTGAATGATATTTCGGGTCATGAATTATTTTCGGGAATCATATTGATTGTACAATCGCGTTTGTAATCTTTATTTCTTGCACCAATCCTTTTAATCCCCCCTACCCCCTTTGAAAAAGGGGGGGACTATATGTCCCCTTTTCGAGCGATGAGTGAACTTACGCTTCCTTTTCCCACGTGATAAGGAAGCCAAAAATTCCTCCTTTCCCCAAGAGGGAAACTGGACGACTTTTAACACAGAAAACGACATATTCAGTCGTACATGCTCAACGCAAGTCCCCCTTTCCCAAAGGGGGATTTAGGGGGATTGAATGACTTGACAAAAGTTACAAATATCGACAAATCCTTGCTACAACTCCATCAATGTTTTTCAGAACATCAATATTACTGAAACGCAAGACCGTGAATCCCAAATCTTGAAGATATTGACTACGTTTTTTGTCTTTTGCTTTACCGTCTTCCGTATAGTGCTGACCACCATCCACTTCAACAACTAGTTTCGCTGATGGGCAGTAAAAATCAACAATATAATTGCCAATTGTTTTCTGGCGATAAAACTGTCGGTCGTTCAATTGCTTCCGTCTCACTCGCGACCAAAGTAATCTTTCTGCGTCAGTCATGTTTTTTCGAAGTGATCTGGCCAGTGGTTTAAGGGCTTTGTTATATGGTATCCGGCTCATTTTCCCCTGCCTAACTTTCCTTATGATCAACAAAGGCTCATTCTCCCCACGAGCGACTGAAGCTTTACCGCGCAAAAATATTGTTACTCCACATTCTCCCGCACCAGCGCAACAACTTTTCCCTGAATTGACCAATTGCCTCCGGGATGGATATCGGCAAATTCCGGATTCTCGGCTTTAAGGAAACGCCTCCCTCCTTCGTCGGCCAGGCGCTTCACCGTTGCCTCATCCTCAATCAGGGCAACGACAATCTCACCAATGTTTGCACTGTTCTGAGAACGCACCACAACCAGATCTTTGTCAAGGATGCCCGCATTCTTCATACTTTCTCCCTGCACCTTTAACAGAAAATGCCGGTCACTGCTACGGATGAGATAACGCGGCACCGGGACATAACGCTCAATATTTTCTTCCGCCAGCATTGGCAGCCCGGCAGTTACTGCCCCGACGAGCGGCAGGCTTTTCTCATCCTCGCTGTCCAAAAGACCTTTATGTTCAACCACACGAATGCCGCGCGCTTTGTTCTCTTCCCAGATAATGTATCCTTTTTTGGCAAGTCCTGTTAAATGTTTTACAATGGAATTTCTTGAGGCTACGCCCAGTTCATCCGCCATTTCTTTTAACGTTGGCGGATAGCCTTGTTCTTTAATCCACTTTGAGATGATTTCGAGTACGGTTTGCTGTCTCGGACTCAGTTTTTTCACAAGCCCTCCATTAAATAAAAAAAGGTGACACTAATATCACCCTTATTATAAAAAATATGCTCGTAAAAGTCAAGATAATTGTTTTTATGTACACCCTATTTATGTAAATCCTCAACGTTGAGAAGCTTTACAAGGCGATCATGGATATTTGCCGGTACTTTTTTTTCATCCAGGCACTGGTACAAGTGAACCGCATTCCGCAGAGCATTGACTTGAGCGCGGCATTCCTCACATTCCTCCAAATGATTTTTGAGCGATTCACAAAAGTTCGAGTCAATATTTTCAGCCAGGTCATCACAAACTTGCTGAATAAATTTATCACATTCCATATCTTACCTCAAATCAAATTACTTTACGTTGGTAACCGGCTGCGAAGCTTTGTGAACAATGCGTTCAGCCACGCTTCCGAGAAAGAATTGTTCAATATCGTTACAATTTTTTTTTAAAACAATCAGCCATGCCTGGTAATTCCCAGTGTTTACCAGGGAACAGGAAGTTTGAATCTTGTCCCAACAAACAGGAATCCGTGATCAAATGAACGTCCGGTTAGGTTCGTTCCCATACCGACTTGTAAATGATGCCACAAAATGACGCTCAAGCCCAGGCCGACTTCCACTGAAAGATTAGCATCTCCTTTTGCCACATTTCCTAAAATAAATGAACCGTCGAATGCAAGAAACTGTTGTTCTTTAACCGGAATATAGGAAATGCCAATGCCCACGGAGCGAAAAATTTCGGTTGTTGCCTCTCCCCCACCGAACGGCATCTTAAACAGTATGAAAGAGGTCGAGCCGTGAAAAGATTCAGACCAGTGCGGCTTGACAAAAAAGGTTTCGGTCACTTTGTTTTGCCCGCCCGGATTTTGCAATGTAATCTCAATCCGGTCACCGGAACGAACGCGCTCGCGCACTCGCCAATGCCATGATTTGATCGCCGTTCCCTTGGAGATAGAGATCATTTTTTTATCGAATGCCTCGGCCCGAATGGTATTGGAAGAATCCATCAGCACACCCGATATTTCTATCTTTTGTTCGCCCAATTCCTCCCGGATTTTATTTGCAAATATTTTTATATTAATGCCATCGCTTGCTTCAATCAGGTGGGAAACTCCACTGCCGCGCCATAGTTTCTGCGGAGATATAAATCCGAGGCTGGTTGTTTCGAGTCCCACATATTCATTAAAAGGCTGCCACGGCTGTATTTCAATGCGATATGGATTAAATTCAAATTGAACGCCGTCAATCCTCATCTCCAAAGGATAAGAATCCGGACTGACGAATTTTCCGGCGATGGCGGTTGCCATTATCAGATCGCCCCTGTTCTCAGTTATTTTGAAAGTAACTTCCGGGTCTTCAATGTAGAGAGAGACATTTTTAAAGTTTTTGCCTTTCAGGACAAGCAGAAGAGTATCGACCGCATGAATGGTTCGAAGGGGTGACAAGTAGGATATCTCCGGAGCGGGACGAGCAATAAGAGTTCCCTTCCAACGCGGTGGAGAATCAACGCGGTTGATTGTAAAAACATGCCGGTTTAGCAGCGAAGCAGAGTCATCTTTATGCAATAGAATGATCGCCTCGCAGGTGCTATCGTCAATGACAGAGATCACTGGAAAGCGATTCCCCTCTATATTGACTTCGTAAAAACTTTTCTTCACCAGCCTCCATCCGCTTTGCGCATCCAGTGCAAAGACAACACGCGCTTTTTTGCCATAAAAAATGCTTCCTTTATCAATTGTTTTGACACGCGCTCTGCCCAGAGGTTTGGAACGAACAGTGAAAAAGCTTGTTGTGTCCGCCTGTCCATCGGGGTTTGTCAATACAAGTCGATAACTCTGGCTTCTTTCCAAAATCGGCAAATTGAGGTAAACTTTTATTTGGTTCGAGGAATGATACTCTGCTCTTGCCACTCCATCCGCCGGAAGAAGAGATGCCCTGATTCCCCTGTAAAAATGATCTCCGCGGATTGTAAATTCTTTCTCCAGACCATCAGCAATAAAACTTTTAACTCTTGATATGACCTGGGGAGGATTTGAACTCTTTAATAGAATCTCGCCCCAGCCTTCCATGGAAAACTCATTTTCCACTCTGAACCTTCTTGTTCCGATCTCAACATCATTACCATCGATCTCTAATCCTACTGTTAATTCTGTTGGAGGATTATCAGACCTCCAACCGGGACTATTCAATGTTTTAATCTTCGGATCATCGAACTGAATATGCGATGTTCTGAACAAGCCATTCCCCTTTAAACTGAGGAAAACAAAGGTTCTGCCGGATGATGATAATTTGAGTGTGTCTTTTTTTGTTCTCCCATTTTGTTTGATGATCATCTCATCAACAGACGGCGGTTTTGCATAACGTATTGTTAAATTCGCGATCATTTTCCTATTCGCCAATGTATCAATGACAACTATCGAATGCCGGCCAAAAGCAATAAATCCGGAATCAATGTGAACGGTCACGGCCATTTCATGCCTGCTTATCGAATCAACATTTGCAATCTGTATATGTTTTACTTTGGTGAGAAAAAGAACTGTGTCTGTAGAAGAGAACCTGGAATCAATGCTATAAATTGATCTGGTAAAACTTTGTCCTTTCTCATAGTTCGAAAGCACTATCGGCTCCAAATCCACACTAGTATTTTTCTGACCATAAATGCAAGTTGTCGCGACAAACGCTGCCAGGAATAGTACCCAATGATTTTTAAACATTTAAATGCTCCGCTTTAGCAATACACATTCTGAATTGAAATATCTTAATGATAAGAATTTTTTATCAAAATTCAATCTAATTTTTTCATTCAATGCCAAATACAAAATACTTGACTCTTAAATTAAAAATTCTATATTATGACATTCATATCGCGGGGTGGAGCAGTCTGGTAGCTCGTTGGGCTCATAACCCAAAGGCCGCAGGTTCAAATCCTGCCCCCGCTACTAATCAATGAAAAAGGAGCCTTGAAAGCAAAGCTCCTTTTTTTAGTTTAAGATAGTGGAAATCCTTAACCTTCAAGATGCCCACTTTTTATTTGGGGACTTATGCCGGACAAAAGCGAATATAAAAATCCTCGAATCCTGCTCATTGAAGATAATAAAGATGAAGCCTTCATTTTAATTTATTACCTCAATAACCACGGCTATATTGTTGATTGGTGTGACTCGCCTCAAAATGCCATAAAAACTGCGTACCAACAAAAGTATCTGCTTATTCTCCTGGATATAATGCTCAAAAAGGAGAATGATGGGTTTGTGCTTTGCCAGCAATTCAAAGCTGACCCTGTCCTGGAAGAAATTCCAATCATTATGCTCACTGCGCGCTCATCAAGAAAAGATCGGATCAGCGGTCTTCGGCTTGGTGCCGATGATTACGTTACAAAGCCTTACAGCCGCGAGGAAATTTTAGCCAGAATTGAAGCCGTGTTGCGCAGAAAAAAGAATTATGATTTCCATCATAAATATCAGGAATTACTGGAAAGCAGCGATGACATTGTCTTATTTTTAAATGAACAGGGACAAATTGAAGAAGTAAATCGTAAAGCCGAGATCCTGATTCCGGAATTGAATAAAACAAAAAATCCAATTCATTTAAAGGATATTTTTCAGGAAATTCATGCCAATTCATTATCGACAATGTTTGAACGTGTGCTCGATGGCAGGGAAGCATCCGGGAAGAGTTGGAAATTAAAGAATCCAAACATTCCAATGAAATCTGTCGATGTAAAATTCATCCCGTTGCATCAGGGTTCGCACATTATTAGTGTCGGCTGCATATTGAGAGATTCTTCTGCGCGGGAAAATATTGTAAAAACACTGGAAAAAAGGTCAAAAGAATTAAGGGAGAAAGTAGAACATACAAGTGAAAAACTACAAGGTGTGCAGCAAAAGCTTGCCATTTCTGAAAAAATGGCTGCAACAGGCCAACTGGCTGCGGAAGTTGCGCATGAATTACGTAACCCGTTAAATACGATAAACTTGTCTGTCTATTTATTGCAAAAAACAGTAAAATCGCCTGCTCATAAAATAAATGAATATTTTGAAATAATCAAGGAAGAGATCAAGCGCGCACAAAAAACAATCGACCGCTTGCTGGAATTTTCAAAAAAATCCTCGCAGGAAAGAAGATTTACAAGTATTAATAAAACAATAAAACAAACTCTCTTTATAGTTCAGGAAGACCTGACGATCAGTAATATTGATGTGTTTCAAAATTTGTCTTCTATAAAACAATGCAAAGTAAATATTGATGAAATGAAGCAGGTCTTTCTAAATCTCATTTTAAACGCAAAAGAAGCTATGCCAGACGGGGGAAATTTATACATAAGTACAAAAATGCAAAACGATGGATATGTGCGAATTGATATTACAGATACAGGGCATGGAATTGCAAAGGATGATTTGGAAAAAATATTTGATCCGTTTTATACGACAAGCTCAAAGGAAGCGACGATAGGATTAGGACTGTCAATTGTTCAATCTGCAATCGAAAGGAATAAAGGGCGGATCACAGTCGAATCTGCTAAAAACGAAGGGACGACTTTTTCAATATACTTGCCGACTTTTGATTCAACCGAAGCAGAAGAAACGGAATTTTAATAATATATGATTACGTTATCTTTATTAGAGTTTAGCAAATGCAGCAAGCCAGATCAGTAAAAGGAAATATATTCATGAATGAAAAACTACCCAGAATTTTGCTTATAGATGATGAAGAGAATTGCCAGCGAGTTATACGAGATGTCTTTAATCTTGAGGGCATTGATTGCGTTACCGCCAGCAGTGGAATGAAAGCTCTGGAATATTTTGAAAGAATGGATTTTGATCTTGTTATTTCTGATATCAAAATGCCCGGAATGACAGGTATCGAGATATTGCGGAGCATAAAACAAAAAAAGCCCGAAACGATTGTCATTATGTTAACAGGGTATGGCTCTATTGACGAAGCAGTAAAAGCGATTAAATTAGGCGCCTATCAGTATATTTTAAAACCCGTCATTGTGGAAGATCTGTTGGCGCAGATCAAAGAGCTTTTAGGAAAAATTGATTCCGAAAGAAGCGTCTCTCCTTTGGAAAATATTTCCAAGTCTCTTCCTGCCGGCAAAACACTTTTGGGGAAATCCACCCGCATCCGGAATGTTGCGAAACTTATCAGCAAAATTGCAAATACAGACCTCTCCGTCCTCATAACAGGAGAAAGCGGAACCGGCAAAGAACTCGCCTCCACTGCTATTCATTATGCAAGCGATCGTATAAATAATAAATTTGTTGCAATCAACTGTGCTGCTTTTCCCGACACATTGCTTGAAAGTGAGTTGTTCGGATATGAAAAAGGCGCATTTACCGATGCGCGCACCTCGAAACCAGGAAAAATCGAAGAAGCCGACAAGGGCACTCTTTTCCTTGATGAAATTGGGGATATGAAGCCTTCTATGCAGGCAAAACTTCTTCGCGTTTTGGAAGAAAAAGAATTTCAACGGTTGGGGTCTAACAAATCCAAACATGTTGATATTCGGGTGATTTCGGCGACAAATCGCGATTTAAAGTCAGCGCTTGAAGATGGCTCTTTTCGACCGGATTTATATTATCGATTGAATGCAGTAAATATTGTGATGCCCCCTCTTCGTGAAATCAGAGAAGATATTCCTATTTTGGCAAATCGTTTTGCCAAAGATTTTTCCGACCGTCTTAACAGAAATATTATGAGGATTTCAGATGATGCCATGGCGGCACTGCAACGGTATAACTGGCCGGGAAATGTCCGGGAACTTGCAAATGCACTCCGCCGAGCTGTAGCTTTGTGCGACGGACCGGAGATAAACAAGTACGATCTACCACCCCATATTACTATGGAAGATTCTTCGGAAGATATATCTTCTCCGATCAAGCAGAAATCATTGATGCTTGAGGATGTTGAGCGAGACCATATCATAAATGTTCTCCAAATTGCAAAAGGCAATAAAAGCCTGGCTGCGACTATGCTTGGAATTCATCGTGACACTCTTTTAAGAAAACTCAAGAGATATGGAATAAATTAAGTGCAACAATCTGCTAAAGTCTCGTTAGAATTCATCGATTTCAGCGAAAGAACCCTCCTTTTTAATGCTTATTTAGGCATAATTACAGTAAATGGGCGTTACTGCCGTATTTTTCAATTGCCTTGCATTTTACGATAACAGTGCGATAGTTGCCTAACCTCCATGTTTTCAACCCATTAATCCTTTATTGATGTGGTGGATTAATGACTAATATTGTAAATCACTTACTATTTCGTTTTTGAATAATGATGAACCACCTGATCTGCTATTACCTAATATGCTTATTTTATAAAAGTTAAGAAGTTATTGCAAACCTGCTTTTTTTTGGCATGTCAGTTGCTAAGGTAGAAGTAACAGCTCGAAATCAACCTGAACTACAACAATGAAAGAGCATGACTATGTACACACTTTTAGTTGAAAACAACAAATCTGCATTATTCGCGACACGCGAACTCCTTGTCTCCTATGGTCACAGAGTAGATTCTGCAACATCTCCTAACGAAGCACTTGCCAAAGCCAAGCTCAAAAATTATGATTTGGTTATCTTAGACCTGGACTTGCCGGATGAGTCAAGCATGAGTCTGTTGTCAAAACTTGGTAGAAGCATTCCGTTTTTGCCAGTCTTTGGCCTTATTGACGAAATGTCGATTACTAAGGTAATGAGGGCAATAAAAATGAGCGCGATTGATGTCTTTAATAAACCGCTCACGCTTAAAGATATAATTTTCATGCAGCACCAAGTCACAGAAACGATTCTGGTTTAGCATAGCGGCAATAAACAGGGTTTCATAGATTCGTTTCGAATCAAACCGCAACATATTTCATACATCGCTTACGTTCACCTGACACACGAGAACATGTCGGGCCTTTTGCATGATAGGCATTATTTCTAAATTGATTCTTTGGAGGTCAATAGTACAAAGGCCCGACTCTTTTCGTTCTACTCTTAATATTAACCCGCAAAGGCTGCTTTTTCGCGCAGATTTATCACATAAATAAAATCCATTTTCCTCTATTATTTTCGAGAAAAACCTTGACATTTACGATTATTGAGTTAAATTAGAAATATCTTTCCGTAAATAACAGCAATAGGTAAAGCATTTTTGGGTGGTTACCATATCGCAATTGGGATGGTTGGGCTGTTGGTGGAGGAGGATAACTATGGTGGCAAAACGCTTCTTTGTTATAGCAATGCGTGATAAATATTTTTATATCTGTCTCTTTCTAAATATTTTATTTTTTTCTCATCTCTGTGCAGGAGAAGACGAGGGAAATTTTCGGCCTGAGGCAGAGAAATCCAAAGCTTCATCAACTGAAAAGAGAATAACTGTTGTCCGTCCCAAGGCGGGAAAAGCCTTCAAAGATTCACTTGCTTTGAAAGAATATCCTGAAAGCT